>NZ_DDBA01000077.1:0-17877 GCF_002333005.1 Empedobacter sp. UBA2044 | reverse complement strand
TAAATCTGCTTTTTTGTTATTTTATCATTTCAGAAAACGGAATAATAATCTCATATCCTTTTTCTTTAAAATAATCGTTCATTCCTTCTCTATACGTCACTAAAACAAAATCTCCGCCCCAAGCTCCGAGGCTTTTTACAGCTCCTAAATAATCAGGAAAATGCAATTCTTTGACTTGCGAAATTTGCATAAAATCTCCTAATCGTTCTTGATATTCATCTAAAATAGATTCTAAATCAGTTAAATTCTCAACTTTAGTTGCTTGAACAACCAAATCAGAAAGCTCTTGAATCATTTTCCAATCTTTTGATTTGTTCTTATAATGATTTCCAACAACGGCTTGTGTATCTTGCTTTTGATTAAGATAAACAAAATAAAGTTGATCTTTAAAATTCCAATTCAATTCTAAATCTTCTACTTCGATAGGATTATTCGAAAACAAAATGGGCTGATGATGATGCGCACATGCAATATCATAACCACTTGTATTGAAGGTTAATTGATTTAATTCAAACGGATTTATTTCTATCCATTGACTAATCAAATCAATCAAAGTCGAACTACTTCCCAGTCCCCATTCTTGCGGATATTCTAACTTCGTTAAACATTGATAACTGTTATTAGAATCAAAAAAATCAGGATTTAAAATTTTAGCTTGTTTTAAAATATTTTGTAATGATTGACTTAATTTATCATTTGTAGACGAAATTATTTCTAAATCATTCAATCTAACTTTAGTTTCAAACCAAATAGAATTATCAAATTTAGTTGCTTTCCAAGTGATTAAATTTTCTATTTCTGATGAATTTTCCACAAACAAACATTGCCCATATTTTGTGGGCAATGCAAATGCTTTCGCCCCATCAATCACAATATATTCCCCGATAAGGAATAATTTTCCATTGGAACGGTATGTTTTCATTTCGTTTAGATTTGTGCCGAAGAAGTTGAGACCTCTCTGTTTATTTTTTTCACTAAACCTTGTAAAGTATTTCCTGGTCCAACCTCAATAAATTCACTCGCACCATCAGCAATCATATTTTGAACAGATTGCGTCCATTTTACTGGAGCAGTTAATTGAGCAATCAAGTTTTTCTTAATTTCAGCAGGATCTGTAACAGCTGTTGTGCTTACATTTTGATAAACTGGACAAATTGGAGTATTGAATGTTGTTTCTTCAATAGCTTGTGCTAATTCTTCTTCAGCAGGTTTCATTAAAGGTGAGTGAAAAGCTCCTCCTACTGGTAAAACTAATGCTCGTTTTGCACCTAACTCTTTCAGTTTTTCGCATGCTACATTAACCGCTTCAATTTCTCCAGAAATCACTAACTGACCTGGACAATTGTAATTTGCAGCCACTACAACTCCATCAATTTCTGCACAAGCATCTTCTACAATTTTATCTTCTAACCCTAAGATTGCAGCCATTGTAGATGGATTAGCTTCACATGCAGCTTGCATTGCTAAAGCACGTTTGTAAACTAATTTTAATCCAGATTCAAAGTCTAAAGTTCCATTTGCAACTAAAGCAGAAATTTCTCCTAAAGAATGTCCTGCAACCATTTCTGTTTTAAAATCTGGTAAAATTTTCGCTAAAATAACAGAATGTAAAAAAACTGCTGGTTGCGTAACTTTTGTTTGTTTTAGGTCTTCAGCAGAACCTTCAAACATAATTGATTTTATATCAAATCCTAAGATTTCGTTTGCTTTGTCAAATAATTCTTTTGCGATTTCAGAATTTTCGTACAAGTCTTTACCCATTCCAGAGAATTGAGCGCCTTGTCCTGGAAAAACATATGCTTTCATTGTATTATTTTTAATGTATGACAAATGTATAATAAAATCTCAAACTTCTTTATTTAACCTAAGTTTTGATTTTCTTTTCTATAAATTTCGTCCAAATATTTATAACGATTTGCAACAGAAATTGCATGTAGTTTTGCAATTGTATAACCATCTTTTCCATCTAAAAAACCAAATCTCACCACAAAATAATTGAAAAAACGATAAGCAGGCTTTATGGTATAATGATAAAATGATGGTTTCAAATTTTTGAGACGAAGTTCTTGTGCTCGTAAGCGAGAATAACTATTAAGTTTATCTAAATAATATTCTTCATCAATAAACGTATGATGTTTCACTTTTTGTTCCAAATCACCTACTGCCCCATCACATTCTAATAATTCATGAACCATCAAACCATCTTTATATCTACATTTAGATTTTCTAAAAAGACGAACAGCTCTCACATTTTGCTGACCAGAAAATTCTATTTTCTTATTCTTAAAATAAAATGAATGATAAGCCATAAAAGCTACATCCTGTAAATTTGAATTTACTTTCTTTATTAATTCTTCTTTTAATTCAGATGAAAGTTCTTCATCTGCATCAAAAAAAGTGACCCAATCATTTTTTGCCAAAGAAAGTGTATAATTTCGTTGATTTGTGAAATTATCAAACTTGCGTTTTACAAACTTTACTTTTGGATTTTGGAATGCAATTTCTTCCGTTTTGTCTGTACTATATGAATCTACAATTATTATTTCATCTGCATAACTAGCCTCATCAAGAAATCTTTTGATGTTTTTTTCTTCGTTAAGTGTAATTAGTAGAGCAGAAATTTTAGTAGACATTCTCTATAGTAATCTAATTTTATAAATAGAAACTCAAAATTTCTGTTTTTATTTTATTAATGGTGATAAGAAATATTCTAACTTTTCTTTAAACAAATCGAAATCAAAGATTGAATAAAATTCATCAACTTGTTTTTTTATTTGACGATTGTTTAAATCTCCAAGTTTTTCAGGAAAATAATCTTTTAAATGAACACTTGTGTGATGAATTCCATCTTCGAAAGTTGCCCAAACTTTTTTATCAATCCAAGGAGAAAAAATAATAAACGATTTTTTCCCTAAAGCCTTGGACATATTAATTGCTCCTCCATCATTTCCTACAATCACATCACATTCGTTTGCAATTGCAATAAACTCGCGCAAATCATTACCCAACAATTCAAAATAAACTTTCGATTTGGTTTCATCAGATAATTGATTATATACTTCTTTTGCTTGCGATAATTGTTTCGGAAAATAATTGAATAAAATATTGACATTATAATGTTGACCAATAAAATCAACCATTTTTGCCATTTGATTCAACGGATAAGTTTTTGAAGGATCAGAACCAAGTAAACTAATCATAACTGATTTACGAGTAGAATCAACTTGATGTTTTTCAAATAAATCTTTCGCAAAGTTTATTTCTTCTTCTGTTAAATACAATTTCGGTTCTGTTGCCAAAGGAATTTCAATTCCTAAAGGCTTCAATAAAGACAAACGATGTTCGATTGCTAAACCTAAATATGAATTTGGTTCGTCATGTTTTTCTACATTATCTGTATACAAAAACGTTCTTCCAATCTTTTTGTACGATATTTTTTTTGGTGCATTATTGATAAAAACATCTACCCAACTCTGTAATTTTGAGTAAGCATCAATTACAATATCATATCTATTTTGATTAACTTTTTTCGAGAATTTAATCAAATTCATCAAGCCTTTGTTTTCTTTTTCATCGAAAACAATTTTATGATCGATGTATGGATTATTCTCTAAAACAGGCAAAGTATTACTATTGATTAAATAATCAACAATAGCATTTGGATAAGCTCTTTTGATATTTTCGCACAACAATGATGTGATTAAAACATCGCCTATCATCTTGTGTTGGATAATCAAAATTTTCATAAAACATAGTTATAAAGCAAAACTACTAAAATATGTTTGATTCGAAAATAAAAAATCCTCAACAAAACTGCTGAGGATTATATTTTATAAAATTTATTCTACTTAAACCGCCACATTATGCTCGCGTAATGCATCGTTTAATGAAGTTTTTTTATCTGTAGACTCTTTACGAGTTCCGATGATCAAAGCACATGGAACTTGGTATTCACCTGCAGCAAATTTCTTTGTATAAGAACCTGGAATTACAACTGAACGAGCAGGAACATAACCTTTAATTTCTACTGGTTCGTCACCTGTTACATCAATAATTTTAGTAGATGCTGTCAACACAACATTTGCTCCTAAAACCGCTTCTTTACCTACACGAACTCCTTCTACAACGATACAACGAGATCCGATAAACGCATTATCTTCAATAATTACTGGCGCAGCTTGCAATGGCTCTAAAACTCCACCGATTCCTACACCACCAGATAAATGAACATTTTTACCAATTTGTGCACAAGAACCTACAGTAGCCCAAGTATCAACCATTGTTCCTTCGTCCACATACGCACCAATATTTACATAAGAAGGCATTAAAATAACTCCCGAAGAAATATACGCACCATAGCGGGCAACAGCATTTGGAACAACACGAATTCCTTTTTCAGCATAGTTACGTTTCAATTCCATTTTATCATGGTATTCAAAAATTCCTGCTTCTAAAGTTTCCATTTTCTGAATTGGGAAATACATTACAACTGCTTTTTTCACCCATTCGTTTACTTGCCAATCTTCTCCAACTGGTTCTGCACAACGTAATTGTCCGTTATCGATTAACTCAATTACTTCACGAATTGCAATTTGTGTTGACTCTTCTTGTAACAATTCTCTATTGTCCCAAGCTTTTTCTATGATTTGTTTTAAATTCTCCATCTTTATTAATAATAGCCACAAATATAAAAATTATAATCAAGGGATTTCATAGAGATTATTTATTATTGAATCGTTTTTTTAAATTTGCCAAATGTCACGAATATTAGCGTTAGATTACGGAGGAAAAAGAACAGGCGTTGCCGTAACCGATGAATTGCAAATTATAGCTTCGCCAGTTGATACAATTGATACATCAAAATTGATGGATTTCTTGAAACAATATATCGAGAAAGAAAACGTTTCTGACCTTGTAGTTGGATTATCTGTTCGTTTTTCAGGAGAATTAAATGAGATTGAAAATCAAATTCAACCTTTTTTGAAAAAATTTTCTGAACAATTTCCGTTGATTAAAATTCATCGTGAAAATGAGATGTTTACCTCAAAAATGGCTTCTCAAGCAATGTTTGCTGGAGGAATGAAAAAGAAAAAACGTCAAGAAAAAGGAATGGTCGATAAAGTGAGTGCCGTAATAATTTTACAATCATTTTTATCACATAAACTATAACAAATTGTATCTTTGCCGTTAAATTAATAAAAAAAGATCAGAAAATGGTATTACCAGTTGTAGCTTACGGAGATCCTGTCTTGCGTAAAGTTTCACAAGAAATCGATCAAGATTATAAAAATTTACAAGAACTGATCCAAAATATGTTCGATACAATGTATGACTCTAACGGAGTTGGTATCGCAGCGCCTCAGATCGGGAAAGATATACGTTTATTTGTTGTTGATTGCTCGCCTTTCGAAGAAGATGAAGATTATGATGATGTAAAAGATGAATTAAAAGATTTCAAACGAGTTTTCATCAATCCAAAAAAAATCAGTAGTTCTGAAGGTGATGAATGGGCTTTTACAGAAGGATGTTTGAGTATTCCTCACATTCACGAAGATGTAACACGTCCAGAATCGGTAACTTTAGAATATTTTGATGAAAATTGGGTGAAACATACCGAAACTTTTTCGGATATTCGCGCTCGAGTTATTCAACACGAATACGATCATTTGGAAGGAAAGCTTTTTATTGACTATATTTCGAGCTTTAAAAAGAAATTAATAAGTAATAAATTAAAAAATATAACAAAAGGGAAAGTAAACACGAGTTACAAAATGAAATTCCCTTCATAGACCCTTAAACATAATAGAATATGGATTTATCAAGAGTTATCGCAATTTCAGGAAAACCAGGATTATACCGTTTAGTTTCTCAAACAAGAGGTGGTTTTGTTGTTGAAGATTTAGAAAAAGGTAAAAAAATCTCAATCGCTTCTAACTACAATGTTAGTTTATTAGACAACGTTGCTATTTACGGAGTATCACAAGAATTTCCTTTGGCTGAAGTTTTCTTCAGAATTTACAAAAAAGAAAACGGAGGAGAAACGATCGATTACAAAACTTCTGGTGCAGAATTGCGTAAATATATGGAAGAAGTTTTACCAGAATATGACGATTCAAGAGTTTATGATTCTGATTTGAAAAAATTATTCCAATGGTATAATATCTTACACAAAAACGGATTATTAAACATCGACTTAGCTGCTGTAGAAGCTGCAATGGCTGCTCAACAAGCACAAGAAGCTCCTGTTGCTGAAGTAGAAGCTACAGAAGAAGTTGTTGTGGAAGAAAAACCAAAAAAGAAAGCTCCTGCTAAAAAGGCTGCTGACAAAAAAGACGCTGAAGAAAAACCTGCTAAAAAAACTGCTGCTAAAAAAACAACAGCAAAAAAAGATAAAGACGCTGAATAATTAGAGATGAATACACGTAAAGATCAATTACAGGCTTTCGAAAGATTGTTGGATATAATGGATGAATTACGTGAAAAATGTCCGTGGGATCGTAAACAAACAATGGAAACGTTGCGTACGTTATCTATCGAAGAAATTTATGAACTTTCGGATGCCATCATCGAAAAAGATTCGGATGAAATAAAAAAAGAACTAGGTGATGTTTTTCTTCACCTAGTTTTTTATTCTAAAATCGCATCAGAACAAAACAACTTCGATGTTGCTGATGTTTTAAATGGTATTTGTGACAAATTAATTCATCGTCATCCACATATTTACGGCGATGTAGAAGCAAATACAGAAGAAAAGGTGCTTCAAAATTGGGAACAAATCAAACTAAAAGAAGGTAACAAATCTGTACTTTCTGGCGTTCCTACTTCTCTCCCAGCAATGGTAAAAGCTTACCGAATTCAAGACAAAGTAAAAGGTGTTGGATTTGAATTTGAAAATTCTGATCAAGTTTTTGATAAAATTATCGAGGAAATTAATGAATTCAAAGAAGAACAAAATCCAACAGATAAAGAGATGGAATTTGGTGACATTTTATTTTCTTTGATTAATTATGGACGATTTAATGGCATCAATTCTGAAGATGCTTTAGAAAGATCGAACAAAAAATTTATCACACGTTTTCAGAAATTAGAAGAAATCGCGAAAGAAAATGGTCAAAACATAGCTGATTTAACCATTTCCGAATTAGATAAATTATGGAATTTAGCGAAAATTCGCTAGTGTAAACTTAACACTATAAAGTTTATTCAAATCAACGAAAACGTTGTAATCAGACGTTTTAACACTATTATAAATAACTTTTATCGACACCAATAAAACAAAGTATTACAAATTATTGTGCACGCACAGAAAACCGACATATATTTGCAATGGTTATAGCGGGCAATAGCTTGTAATAATGGAAGGAAGTTTGTTTACTAAGTAAACAGTTTTCTCATTTTTTTGTGGTTTTGATGAAAAGGTGACTTAAAGTCGCCTTTTTATTTTTTATCAACTTCTATGTAAAATCACAATTCATAACAATCCTTTTTTATCTGAATAATTTGTAAATTTGTAGAATGCAGTTTCAATTAAATTCTGAATTCAAGCCAACTGGTGATCAACCAAAAGCTATTGAAGAATTATCAAATGGTATTCTAAATAATGATCGTTATCAAACACTTTTGGGTGTTACAGGTTCTGGTAAAACATTTACAATCGCGAATGTTGTACAAGATGTGCAACGTCCAACTTTAGTTTTGGCACATAACAAAACGTTGGCGGCACAGTTGTATATGGAATTCAAAGAATTTTTTCCGAATAATGCAGTCGAATATTTCGTTTCTTACTATGATTATTATCAACCAGAAGCTTACATTCCTTCATCAGGAACCTATATTGAGAAAGATTTATCAATTAATGAAGAAATTGAAAAGCTTCGTTTAAGTACAACTTCCTCCCTACTTTCTGGTCGTCGCGATATTTTGGTTGTGGCTTCAGTTTCGTGTTTATATGGTATTGGAAATCCAACAGAATTTCATAAAAATGTGATTCAGATTGAAACGGGGCAAATTATCTCGAGAACAGCTTTTTTGCATAAATTAGTCCAAGCTTTATATTCGAGAACAGAAGGTATTTTTCAACGCGGAAATTTTAGAATTAAAGGAGATACATTAGATATTTTCCCTGCTTATGCGGATGATGGAATCAGAATTAATTTCTTTGGTGATGAAATCGAAGAAATCTCAGTTTTCAATGTAGAAACAGGTAAAACTTCAACTAAATTAGATAAAATTAATATTTATCCAGCCAATCTTTTTGTTACTTCTAAAGACACTTTAAATGGTGCAATTGCTGATATTCAGATCGATTTGGGTAAACAAGTTGAATATTATCATGAAATCGGAAAACATCTCGAAGCAAAACGTTTGCAAGAACGTACTGAATTCGATTTGGAAATGATCAAAGAATTGGGATATTGTTCTGGAATCGAGAATTATTCGAGATACTTAGACGGTCGCGAACCAGGAACTCGTCCATTCTGTTTGTTAGATTATTTCCCAGAAGATTATTTGATGGTGATTGATGAGTCGCACGTTACAGTTTCTCAAGTTCATGCAATGTATGGTGGAGACCGCTCGCGCAAGGAGAATTTAGTAGAATATGGTTTCCGACTTCCAGCTGCAATGGACAATCGTCCGTTAAAATTCGAAGAATTTGAAGCTTTACAAAATCAAGTGATTTATGTTTCAGCAACACCTGCGAATTATGAATTAGAAAAATCGGAAGGAGTTGTTGTAGAGCAAGTCATTCGTCCAACAGGATTATTAGATCCAATTATTGAAATTCGTCCAACACAAAATCAAGTCGATGATTTGATGGAAGAAATCAATAAACGAGTAGAGTTAGACGAACGTGTTTTGGTCACTACTTTAACGAAACGAATGGCGGAAGAGTTAACGAAATATTTGACAAAATATGGCGTTCGATGTCGTTATATTCATTCTGATGTGGATACATTAGAACGTGTTCAGATTATGGCTGATTTACGCGCTGGATTATTTGATGTTTTGGTTGGAGTTAATCTTTTGAGAGAAGGTTTAGATTTACCTGAAGTTTCTCTAGTAGCAATTTTGGATGCTGATAAAGAAGGTTTTTTAAGAAGTCATCGTTCTTTAACGCAAACGGTTGGTCGTGCTGCTCGTAACGTGAATGGTTTGGCGATTATGTACGCAGATAGAATTACAGATAGTATGCAATTAACGATTGATGAAACAAATCGTCGTCGTGAAATTCAAATGAAATACAACAAAGATCACAATAAAGTTCCGCAAGCTTTAAACAAAAAAATAACGAAACTAAGTTTAGCTGCAGCAGATTTTGAAGAAAATCCTTACGAACAAAAACATTTGATTCAACAAGCAGCAGAGATTAATGAAAATTATTCGACAGAAGATAAAGAGAAATTGGTACAAAAATTGCAGAAAGAAATGGAAAATGCTGCAAAAAATTTAGATTTTATAAAAGCAGCCGAATTAAGAGATCAAATTCAACTCTTAACCAAAGAATAGCACGTTTTTTTCAACATTTCAATGAAAATTTTTAAGAATACATTTTTTTTAACTCTATCGTTTTTTACCATTTTATCATCTTGTAACACACAGATTTTAAAATCATCTTCAAATAATGAATTGCTTGAAAATGAAGAAAGTAGTTTAGTTCATACACGTGAATTAAAGATTTTCAAGAGATTTGATACACCTCCAAATTATGAAAGGAATCAAAATTATACAGATTTTGGTAAATGGATAAATAACCTTCCGCTCAAAAACAATAATACAGCTGTTTATTCTTTTGATGGTCAAAAAAAATCTAATCCAAATATATATGTAGGAGTTTTAGATTTAGAACAACCCAAAAAAAATGTACAGTTTAATGCAAATGCGATGATGAGTTTGCGTTTAGAGTATTTCTTCCGTTCGAAAAAATACAATGAAATAGATAAATTGTCTAAAATTTCTACAAAGCCAATTCCTTACACTGACTATGTAAAAGGAGATTATTCTCATACGAAATACATGCAATATTTGATCTATTATTTAGAAAATACAAATTCAAATACAATTGCTGAATTATTAAAACCAATCTCTATCAAAGAGATTCAAATTGGCGATGTATTTTTTCAAAAGGGAAATATAAAAAGTCATGCTGTAATGGTAATTGATTTAGCGAAAGATAAAAATGGGAATAATATATTCATTTTGGCTCAAAGTTATTATCCAAGTCAAGACATTCATATTCTTTCTAATCCAAGCAACGATTTAATCTCACCATGGTATATTGCAAAAGAAGGCATACTTCTTACACCTGAGTGGAGATTTTTGTCTTCGGACTTGATGCGTTTTAAATAACATTTTACTTTTTCAATCCTTACATTTTACTTAAATTTGTTGTTCAAAACCTCAAAGTAAACAACAATACAGTAAATAATCGATAATGCAAAGAGTATATTTAGACAATGCAGCAACCACAGCAATTCGTCCAGAAGTAGTTGACGAAATGGCAAATGTGATGAAAAATGTTTTCGGAAATCCATCTTCTACCCACGTTTTTGGTAGAGAAGCCAAGGCACTTATAGAAATGGCTCGAAAGAACATTGCGCAGCGTTTAAATATTTCTCCTGCCGAAATTTATTTTACTTCTTGTGGGACAGAATCTAACAATACGATTATACGTTCTTGTGTAAATGATTTAGATGTTACACGTATCATTACTTCGGATATGGAACACAAATGCGTACAAGAAAGTATCAAAGATTTAGAATATCGTGGAAAAGTTGAAGTAATCCGCATCAATATTCAAAAAAATGGAGACATTGATTATGCTCAATTAGAGGAATTAGTTAAAGATCAATCTAAAAAAACATTGGTTTCTTTGATGCATGCTAATAACGAAATTGGAAATTTAACAGATATTAAACGTATTTCGCAATTGTGTCAAGAAAATAATACATTGTTCCACACAGATACGGTGCAAACAGTTGGTCATTACGATTTAGATTTCCAAGATTTGGGAATGGATTTCGCTTCTTGCTCAGCACACAAAATTCATGGACCAAAAGGTGCTGGATTTTTATATGCAAAAAAAGCTTCGCATTTAAAAGCCTTGATTGCTGGAGGAGGACAAGAAAGAGGAATGCGTTCTGGTACCGAAAACGTATACGGAATTGTTGGACTTTCAAAAGCTTTTGATTTAGCAATTGATGAGTTAGAAGCTCATGTTAATCACATCAAAGAAATTAAACAATATACAATCGATCAATTAAAAGCAGCTATTCCAGGCGTTTCTTTCAATGGATTATCAGATGATTTAGACAAAAGTTTGTATGCATTATTAAGCATCAAATTACCATTTCATGATGCCTTAATCGGATTCGAATTAGAATTAGCTGGTATCGCTGTTTCACAAGGAAGTGCTTGCAGTTCTGGTGCAGCAAAAGTTTCATTAGTTATGCAAACATTGTACACAGAAGAAGAAATTGATCAAATGACGCCTTTACGTGTATCTTTTTCATACGAAACAACTAAAGAAGATATTGATGTCTTAGTTGGAACATTGAAAAAAATCGCTGAAAAACATCAATTACAAAACGCTTAATGACTGATTTCAATCAACTTGATATTCTGATTTTAATTGCGTTAGCTTTTGGTTTTATCAACGGATTTTTCAAAGGTTTTATTTCTCAATTAATTGGGTTAGTCGGTTTTTTTGTAGCAATTTGGTTAAGTTTTAAATTTTATCAAATCATCGAAGTTTATGTCGATTCTTACAACATTGTTGCAGATAGCTTAACTTCTTTGGTTGCGTTAGTTATTACATTTGCAATTGCTTTTTTCACAATAAAATTAGCGTCAAGTTTAACACAAAAAACAGTAGAAGCAGTTGGTTTAGGAATCATTAATCGATTTGGTGGAGCGGCTTTAGGATTAATAATCTCTTTACTTTTAACATCAAGTATTTTGTATTATATCGATCCGATTTTAGAACTAGGATTTAAAGAAACAAAAGACGAAAGCCAGATTTTACCAATTTTGAACGAAAGTTCTCAAATCATCAAAAATTCTATCTTCGAAACAAAAGATAATTTAAGGACAGAATCCCAAGATTCTATTCATTTATGATCATACAAAGACAGCTTTTTCAAGCTGTCTTTTTTCTTAACATTAATTTTATAAAAGGCACAAAAATTATCTAAAGAGATCAAAACAATTAATTTAAGATGAAAAAACAATTCTTAGAAATCGTTTTTTTATGATTTTATTTTTAATAACGACATATTGTGTCGTATAAAATCGTTCCTTTGTTTAAATTTTAAGATTATGAACAGCGCAAACATACTTTCATCCATCCTTTTTTTTATCATTGGAGCCGTTATCAGTTTTTTATATTCAAAATCGAAAGCAAATTCAGCCATAATTGGAAATGAAATAAAACACCAAGAACTTCAGAAACAATATGATTCGCTAAAAAATGAATTTATCGAAATAAAAGATGATGCAAATTTCAATTTGGATCAATGGCAAAAAGAGCGCGAAAAAAATACAGAATTAACGGTTCGCCATCAAGAAGCAATGAAAGCTGTGGAGGAGCAAAAATCGTTTATGCTCGAAACCAATGAACGATTAAAAGAGCAATTTGAAGCACTTTCAGCTCAAGTTTTGAAAAGTAATAACGAACAATTTCTTGATTTAGCGAAAACAACATTGGATAAACATTTTTCTAATTCTCAAAACGATTTAGAAAAACGTCAACAAGCGATTGATTCGTTAATCAAACCATTAAATGAAAGCTTGAATAAATTTGACGGAAAAATATCCGAAATAGAAAAAGCTCGAGAAGGCGCTTATTCAGAAATTAAAGTTTTCTTAGATTCAATGCGTGGTACAACTGATAAATTGCAAAAAGAAACCAATACATTAGTTTCTGCTCTTAAAACTTCACACACAAGAGGAAAATACGGAGAAATTGGATTGCGTCGTGTCGTTGAATTTGCTGGAATGTCATCTTTTTGTGATTTTGAAGAACAAACTTCTGTTCAGTCCGAAAATGGTTTGCTTCGCCCGGATTTAATCGTTAATCTTCCTGGAAATCGAAAAGTAATTGTCGATTCTAAAGTTCCATTAAACCAATATATGCTTGCATTTGAAACGGAAGATGAGAATTTAAGAAAACATCATTTACAAATGCACGCGAAAGCTGTACGCGAACATTTAAAGAATTTGAGTTCTAAGGCTTATTGGAATCAATACACAGAAGCACCCGATTATGTGGTGATGTATCTGCAAATTGAAAGTTCTTTTGGTGCTGCGTTAGAATTGGAGCGAACTTTGATAGAAGATGCACTAAACAATAGAATAATTATTGCAACACCAACTACTTTGATTACAATGCTTCGCACAATTGCGTTTAGCTGGCAACAATTAAATGTTGCGGAAAATATATATCAAATGCGAGATGCTGGAATAGAATTATACAATCGTGTGAATGTTTTAATACAACATTTGGCGACGGTTGGTCATAATCTAAACCAAGCAACCCAAAGTTACAATAAAGCTATAGGTTCACTAGAAAATCGATTTATTCCGCAGGTTAAAAAGCTGAAAGAAATCGGTGGAACTTTGATGGAAAAAGAAATTTCGGAAACTAAGCCAATTGATACAATGATTCGTTCAATAAATAACTTGGATATTCAATAATCATTCTATATTTGTACAACTTTTAGAGAGAATGAAAACAAGCCTATTTACCTTGATTTTACTATACTCTCCTGCCATTTTTGCGCAGGTGAATTTTGAAGAAAAATCTGTACAGGTAAAACCAAATTTAGAATTAAACAAAATATATAACTACTCATTTACAGATCGTAACTTTTCGATTTCTGTAAATGATACGGTTTCTAAAGTCATCAACCAATCAAATAAATCGATGGAATTGGTTGACAAGAATGATTTTGCCAATAAGTATACATTTGTAAATGGTAAAAATCAATCCAATGATCCTGATGAATTTTACCGCGATTTTATCAATAATTCTGAAGGAATAGAGTACGAATTCACAACAAATCCTTCTGGAGAATTTTTAGAATTATTAAATGTTCCTCAGATTGAAGAAAAATTGCTTAAAATAACAGATAAACTTGGTAAACAACGCAAAAAATCTGATGATTATAAGGCAAATATTGCGTACATTGAGGAAATGGTCAAATCGAAAACATATGTTCCCTATGTTTTTGAGCAAGAAATTCACGTTTTCAATTATTTTAATGGACAATATTTTCGTTTAGGTGAAACATATGAAGGAAAATCTGTACAGGAAAATATTTTTGGATTTCCAATTTCTTCTACCACAAATACTTATCTAAAAGATATCAACAAAGAAAAAGGTACGTATACAATTGCTTCTGACCAAAATTTGAGCAAAGATGATTTTGAGAAATTATGGGAAGAAATGGCGTATTATATGTTGAATGATGCTAAACTGAATTTGTCGCAAGAACAGGTAAAAAAAGAAATCAAAAAATATTCAGAAACAGTTGAATTAAAAGTGAAATATGAAAATACGTACGATTTGAATTCAATTTTAATCAAATCTGAATATTTATTTAGCTTAAATATTGGTTCTAAGAAAACAGTTAATCAATTAAGTATAAAACTTTTAAATGACTAAATTTTATTTTTTAACGAATTTCAAACTTCATTTTAGATAATTTGCTCTATTTTTGAATTAGTTTGATTACTTATAAATGAAAATTAATTTTACATATTATCTGTTTTTTCTATTTTTTTCGATAAAAATATTTGCCCAAGATCCTATTCAAGATACAATTTCACCGGTTGTTAAAAATGATACCATTTTTAATGCTCCGCAGGAAACGATTATTTTTCCCAAAACATATTGGAATATTGGAAACGAAAAACGATATAATGTAACAACAAGTGAAGTGAAATTGGAAGATGACACGATTTCGCATCAAGAACAATATACTTATAACGTTATTATTCAAGTTGAAAATATTTATCAAAACGAAACCATTGTAAAGTGGAATTTCAGAAATATACAATTCAATTCAAAATCATTTTTAAATAATCCTTTTTCGTTAGTTAATAATGTTTCGATTTCCTTTAAAATAGATCAAGACGGACGATTTTTAGGTTATACAGATTTAGATAAAACGATTAAACAATTGGTTTTATCTTCAGAAGATTTAGAGAATAAATATTTGGATAATCCTACTGCGATTGCGTTAATCAAAAAGAATCTTCAACAATATTCTACAGAAGAAAGTATTGTTAAATTATTTGACAAAGACATTCGTCAATTCCATCATTTTTATGGAAAAAGTAATTTTACTTTAGAAAGTGCGCCATTTGTTTATCAATCTTACATGGACAATTTATTTAGCACTTCTCCCACTCCAGCTACAACAGAATTGAAATTGAATGAGATTGGAGTTTCGCAAACCAATTACATTATGTCAAGTTTTCAGGAAGCCGATAAAGATTGGTTGGCCAATTCTTGGTATACTTATCTAAAAGAATTAGCAACAAAATTAGGTACAGAACAGCCTTCTGAAAATAGATTGAAAGACGACATAAAATATTATGTTAAAACGACTTCGCGTATCAAGGATAACGGTTGGATTTCATATAGTATCGAAACCAAAAAGGTAAAATTTCAAGATACAGATTATACATTAGAGCGCCGTTTTGAGTTAGTAGACTAAAACTCGCATCAATACTGATAATTCTTACATTATTAAATCATAAAAACTTCGTGAATCAAGATTATTTTTCATAATTTTGCATTCATTTTATATAAATTATATTCACTATGCAATTGTCTGAACAAGAAATTATTCGTAGAGAAAAACTACAACAATTAAGAGACTTAGGCGTTGAGCCTTACCCTGCCGAAGAATTCGTGATAACTTCTAATTCTAAAGAAATTAAGGAAAAGTACGAAGAAGGAAAGGTTGTCAAGCTTGCCGGACGATTGATGAGTGTTCGTGTAATGGGGAAAGCTTCTTTCGCTGAGTTACAAGATAGCGAAGGTCGTGTACAGGTTTATATCTCGAGAGATGATATTTCTTCGTCTGAAGAAGGAATTGAGTATAATACAATTTTCAAGAAATTGATGGATATCGGAGATTTTATTGGAATTGAAGGATATGAATTCAAAACTAAAGTAGGTGAAATTTCTGTTCACGTAACAAAATTAACTTTGTTATCAAAAACTTTACGTCCATTACCAATTGTAAAAACTGACGACGAAGGTCATGTATTTGACGCTTTTACAGATCCAGAATTGCGTTACCGTATGCGTTACGTAGACATGGTTGTAAATCCTCACGTGAAAGAAATTTTCTTAAAACGTACACGTTTATTCAACGCAATGCGTAATTTCTTCAACGATCGTGGATACATGGAAGTAGAAACTCCTGTTTTACAATCGATTCCTGGGGGTGCAGCAGCTCGTCCGTTTATTACACATCATAATGCATTAGATATTCCATTATATTTAAGAATCGCGAACGAATTATATTTAAAAAGATTAATCGTTGGTGGTTTTGATGGTGTTTACGAATTTTCTAAAAACTTCCGTAACGAAGGAATGGATCGTACGCATAATCCAGAATTTACAGCAATGGAAATTTATGTTGCTTACAAAGATTACAACTGGATGATGGATTTCACAGAGCAATTATTAGAACATTGTGCAATTGCTGTTAATGGAACTTCTGAAACAACTTTCGGAGAACATAAAATTGATTTCAAAGCACCTTACAAACGTGTAACAATGCGTCAATCAATTATTGATTTTACAGGATTTGATATCGATGGAAAATCTGAAGCAGAATTATTTGAAGCTGCTAAAGGAATGGGGATCGAGGTTGATGAGACTATGGGTAAAGGAAAATTAATCGATGAAATTTTTGGTGAAAAATGTGAAGGAAACTACATTCAACCAACTTTCATTACAGATTATCCAAAAGAAATGTCTCCATTGACTAAAAAGCACCGTGATAATCCAGAATTAACTGAGCGTTTCGAATTAATGGTTTGTGGAAAAGAAATTGCTAACGCATATTCTGAGTTAAATGACCCAATCGATCAACGTGAGCGTTTTGAAGCACAAATGGCTTTAGCTGATAGAGGTGACGACGAAGCAATGTTTATCGACCAAGATTTCTTACGTGCATTAGAATACGGAATGCCTCCAACATCAGGTTTAGGAATCGGAATGGATCGTTTGATTATGTTCTTAACAAATAATCCATCTATTCAAGAAGTTTTATTCTTCCCTCAAATGCGTCCAGAAAAAGCTGCACCAGCTTACGAATTGACAGAAGAAGAAACTCAAATTATTGAAATTTTAAAAGCTAACGAAAACATTGATTTGAATGAATTAAAATCTCAAGCTGCTTTAAGCGGTAAAAAATGGGACAAATCAATGAAAAATTTAGCAAAATATAACTTGACTAAAGTTACTGTTGAAGGAGATTCTAAGACAGTTTCATATTTAGGCGAGTAAATTATTACCCTTTCATCTATATTTTAAAAGCTCAACTTCGGTTGGGCTTTTTTTGTAATTATTTGGGCGTTCCCTCGCTCTTTGCCTTCCATTTATATTATTTATAAAATAACCAAAATAATACAAACACAGCTAATGCAAATCGCTCGGTTGGGCTATCCGTTCCAATCTTTTGTAAAAGAAGATTAGAAGTGATTACAGAAAATCCAACTCCTACAAAAGGATTTACACTACTATCCCTAACGCGGGTTTTAAGTTCTGAGTTTTGAGTAATAAGTTATAAGACATAAGATTTAAGACTGACAATAAAAATCTACAAAGGAGTGTTATCGAGTTATGAGTTGTAAGTT
>NZ_DDBA01000079.1:0-40539 GCF_002333005.1 Empedobacter sp. UBA2044 | reverse complement strand
AAACCAGAATTTTAGCTAAAACTACTGCACTTACTTTGGTTCAGTACATTAATAAAACATACTTTAATCGAAATATTAATAATCTAAAAACTCAAATTATTTAATATGCACAACGGGTAAGAATCATTCATTTTCAGAATAACTTCTGTCTTGGTAAATGGATATTTAATTCTTTTCAGAATTTTCTCTAAATCTTCTGTTGTATATTAGGAGTGGAGTCAAAACCTGTAATTCCTTTTTGTAATTTCATAAATTTTGGTCGTCAATATATTTTAAAAGTAATATTTATTCTTTCAATTTATTTGATTCTCAATTTTAGGAAATTGTTAAATTTTTAAATTATATTTTATGAATCTGATATGATTTATTGTGCCTTATTTAACAAATTCATTACCTTTGTTTCTTTACTTTTGAGAATAACAAAACCATAAATTATTATAACATGAAAAAACTTATATTTTCGGTATGTTTTACAACTATTTCGTCTATTATTTCTTTTGCACAAACTAAAAAGGAGAACATAAAAGTAATCTACAACACAGATTTTATTTTAGATTTCGATAAGATCAAAAGTAGTATCCCTGCTGCGTATCAAGCGAGTTTCAAAAGTGAAATAGATCGCGGAATTTCGGTGAAATTTGTATTGGAGAGTAATGGTAAAATGTCTTCTTTCAAACCTGAAATTAAAATTGATAATAATCAATCCAATGACAATTCTATTGTGCAGATGATTATTGCTGCAGAAGCAAATCCACAATATAAAGATTATGAAAAAAATGAATTTTATAATGTGAAAGATTTTGGCGTGAAAACCTTTTTGATTAAAGATAAAATCTTTGATTATCAATGGAAAATCACAAAAGAAAAAACAGAAATAGCAGGTTATAACGCGACAAAAGCAGTTGGAATAGATGAGGAAGGAAGAGAGGTGATAGCGTGGTATACAACAAGTTTACCTTATATAGATGGTCCTTATCGTTATGCAAATTTACCAGGATTGATTGTGAAAGCAGAAATGTCAGAAGATGAGTTCAAGGCTATTTTTACAATGAAAGAAATCGAAGTTTTAGATAAAGATATTGTGATTACTTTGCCAACAAAGGGAAAAGTTGTGACAGACAAAGAATTTATGGCGGAAATGAAAGCAATGAATGAACGTCATAAGCAAGTAAATCAAGGAGTTGATAAATAACAAAAGAGAGTTGCAGAAATGTGACTCTTTTTTTGAATAAATATTATTGATTTAATCAATCAATTAAACGAATAATCATTTTAATTTTTGATAATTCTAATCTGTTACTTTTGGAAAAATTAGATATATGACAAAGAAAGGAAATCACTACAAATTAACGTTAGAACAGACCGAATTATTAGACAAAGATGCACCATTACAGGCTCCAATCGTTTTAGATTTTATGAATCATGATGAGATTTTTAAGATTATTGAAATGATAAAATCTAAAAATCCGTTCGAAAATGAAAATCAATCAGTAGAATTTGCAATAGGTTTAAAGTTGTTTTTGGAAGTGGTTATGAAGAATAAAAACAATCCAATTTTTGAGGATTTACTTCCTGCGATAAAAGTTTTTATGCCTAAATTGAAAGAAAATTTAAAGTAAAAAAAGATGATTTGGCAAAATGAACTAACAGCATTATTTGGCGTAAAATATCCGATTATTCAAGCGCCAATGTTTGGAGTAACGACATCAGAAATGGTTGCTGCAGCAAGTAATTGTAACTGTTTAGGTTCTTTGCCAATTGCTGATTTGGATGCAGAAAATTCATTGAAGCGAATTTATCAAACCAAAAAATTAACGAATAAACCTTTTGCTATCAATATTTTTGCGAACGATATTCCTGAAATCACACCAGAATTAAAGCAAAAGTATAATGCAACAAAAAATAAGTTAATTGAGCTTGCGCGTCTACAAAACTTTGATATCGTTTTTCCTGAGATTGAAGCTGTAAAACCAAATGGTTATAAGGAACAAATAGAAGTAATTTTACAAGAAAAGTGCAAAATCTTGAGTTTCACTTTTGGCAATTTTGACGATAATTCTATTAATCGTCTTAAAGAACATCATGTGACATTAATAGGGACTTGTACAACGCTGGAAGAAGCGATACAATTGGAAAAATCGAATATTGATGTGATTTGTGTACAAGGAATTGAAGCAGGTGGGCATCGTGGAACATTTAATCCAGATATTTTGCCTCAAATTGGTGGCTTTTCATTGTTTTCGCAAGTAAAGGATGTTGTAAAAAAGCCGTTGATTTTTGCTGGTGGAATTTATGATACGAAAACACTTTTGGCTGCTAAACAATTGGGTGCAGATGCTTTTCAGATTGGTAGTTTGTTTTTGTGTTCCAATGAAAGTGCTTTAAAATCCTTCGAAAAAGAACGATTAAAAAATGTAAGGGAAAGTGAAATTATCTTGACGAAAAGTTTTTCTGGAAGATATGCACGAGGAATTGAGAATGAATTTATTCATTTATTTGAAAACTCTGAGTTTGTTTTACCTTATCCTTATCAAAATAAATTAACAAATCCGTTGAGAAATGCTTCTAAATTGAACGAAAATACAGCGTTTACTAATTTATGGTTAGGACAATCTTTTAAAAATTTTGAAGAAGATTCTACATCTAATCTTCTTCAAAAATTAATTGATTCTGTGGAAAATTATCAATAATTATCGCATCGATTTTTCAATTCTTCTATCTGGAATTAGCCATAGTAAAGCAATTAAAGCATAAATGACAATACCAATTTCTGGTTTTACAAATGAAATTCCGATTCCAGCCAAATAACCAATACTCGAAGAAATTTCTTTAAAACTTCTACTCACAGATTTCCCAATTATTGATTCTTTTCCTTCTTGTTTTACAGCGATTTTTTCAATAATCATAAATGCTACACTGCTCATAAATAAGACAAATCCATAAAAAGCAACTGGAAAAGTTGAGTCGTAATTTTCGCCCATCCAACCTGTGGAAACTGGTAATAAAGACAACCAAAAAAGCAAGTGCAAATTACTCCATAAAATTCCGCCATTTACTTTCTCAATCGCCTGAAAAAGATGATGATGATTGTTCCAATAAATTCCAACATAAATAAAACTGAACAAATAATTCAGAAATTTTGGGATATAAGGTTTCAAACTCATTATATCATCTCCAAGCGGAACTTTCAGATCCAAAACCATAATGGTAATAATAATTGCAAGAACGCCATCGCTAAAAGCTTCTAATCTGTTTGTAGTCATAGGTTTTATTAGTTTTTTTATTATTCAGAATGATGCTAATTTATCAAAATTATCGTAACAATTAGGGATTTGTTTTAAAATTTCTATTATATTTATTTTCATAATTTTAAACAAAGTTTCTCGTAAATAGAGATAGTTTTATGAATACTTTTATTGCAATTCTGAGAGGTATAAATGTGAGTGGTAAAAAAATCATCAAAATGGATGTTTTAACCAAACTTTTAGAGGAACTTAGACTGGAAAATGTTACCACTTACGTGCAAAGTGGAAATGCAGTTTTTTCGACAAATTTGACTGATATCAAAGAAATTGGAGATTTAATTCACGATAAAATTGTAGAAAGTTTATCTTTTGAAGTTCCAATTTTGATTTTAACCATCGAAAAATTAAAAAACATCATCGAAAATAATCCATTCTTAAAGGATTTTAGCATCGATAAAGAGTTTTTGCATTATACATTTTTAGCCAATAAACCTGAGGAAATAAATACTGAAAAAGTTGAAAATTCGAAAACTGAAGATGAACAATATTTTATTGCTGATGATGTCGTTTATTTGTATTGTCCTTCTGGTTACGGAAAAACAAAATTGACCAATAATTTTTTCGAAAATCTATTTAATGTAAGTGCTACTACACGTAATCAAAATACAACAACTGCTTTATTGCAATTAGCATTGATGAGAGAAAATTAAATTACAGATATAAAAAAAACCGTTATTAATCATTTAATAACGGTTTTTTATCTTTTTGAATGAAATTATTCAGCGATTAATTTATCTAATAAATCATTAATTTCTTTATCGTTCCAATCTCTCGTTTTTGTTTCTTTCAACACAACTTCACCTTTTTTATTTAAGATATAAGTTGTTGGAAAAACCTTTGGTAACATATTATTCGAAATTGGACTATTTGGCTCATAAACTGGCATTGTATAATTATTTTTTTGCAAAAAAGGATTAAAAACTGTCGGTTTATCCTGAATAGCAATCAATACAAATTTTACTTTTTGTCCTTTTGCTTCATACAATTTCTGAATTGTTGGCATTTCTGCAACACAAGGAGGACACCAGCTTCCCCAAAAATTTAGGAAAACAACTTCACCACTTTTCTTGAAATCAATCAAGTTTGTATTCGCAGCGCCGTTATGACCAATTAAATCAATATCATAATCACTTTCTGTTAATTCTATATCAGAACCAGCAACGTGGCTATTATCTTCCATTTTACTTTTAAAAAATGTACCAATTGGCGTAAACATAATAGCGACTAAAGCGACAACTACAACGATGGCAAAAATAATTTGCTTATTTCCTTTCATTTTTCTTTTTCAATAAAATCTTACACAAAGATGCGAACAAATATCAAGTTGAACAAATAGAAAAAAATGATTAATTACCGATGTTTTCGTCAATCAAATCTAAAATTTCATTTACAATATCTTCACCTTTATTATTGTTGTAATATTTTTGTAAATCTTCGTGAAAATCATCTGCTGAATACGTATCAGGATTACTTTTGAAACGCGCCAACATTTCCATTCCAGCTTGTGGACGAGGACCAAAACGGAAAGCTTCTTCATTTTCATCATTCACTCCAATAATAATCGGAATAGAAGCTGCACCATTTGTTTTGTATTTTTCCATCAACTCCATGTTTTCATCACGTAAAACATAATGCGTCGAAACTTGAAGTGCATTTGCCAATTTCTCCACAACAGGTAAAATTTGAGATGCATCTCCACACCAACCTTCTGTAATTACTAATAATTTTAAATTATTTGTAGTTGATTTAACGCGTATTTCTTGAGCAGGATTTAAACTGAATGTTTTAAAAATTCTGTTCATGCGTTGCAATCCCAAAGCATAATATTGTACATATTCTTTCGGATCATCGTTTTCGATTTCGTTTTCCAAATCATCTTCAACGCGTGTGATATAATCTTCGTATGATAAACCTTTGTTGATGTATTCTGTTAAATTCATTTGATTCTAATTTGTTACAAATATAAAGCAATTCTACGAGCTTATTTTGTAACAATGATGACATTGTTTATCGTTAAAATTTGGTAAATTGCGACTTTCGAAAGTAGAAAAATGTATCAAAATCCATTAAAAAAAACAATAGAATATTTAAAAGGTGCTGGACCTGAGCGTGCTAAAACACTGCAAAGTGAATTCAGAATTTTTAGATACGAAGATTTGATACAGCATTTTCCTTTTCGTTATGTTGATAAATCGAAATTCTATAAAATTTCAGAAATTTCATCAACAGCAGCCGAAATACAATTGAAAGGTAAAATTGTTAGTTTAGAAGAAATTAACCAAGGAAAAGTAAAACGTTTAGTTGGGAAATTTCAAGATGGAACTGGAACTTTAGAATTAGTTTGGTTTAAAGTTTCTTCTTGGCAAAAGGAGAAATTAAGAAATGATCTTTTCAAAGAAGTTGTGATTTACGGAAAACCAAATGTGTTCAATAATAATTTTAGTATTACACATCCTGAAATTGAATTAGTTGAAGACGCTAAAAATATTCCGCTTGGATTATTTCCTGTTTATCCGAGTACTGAAAAGTTGACGAAAAAAGGAATTACGAATCGTGTTCTTCAAAAAATGATGATGAATCTTTTTGCTGAAAATATTGATATTCCTGAGAATTTACCTTTAAATGTTCTCGATCATTATAAATTAGTTGGAAGAAATGACGCGTTGAAAGCAATTCATTTTCCGAAAGATGTAACAGAATTAAATGCAGCAATTCGTCGTCTGAAATTTGAAGAATTTTTCTTTCTAAATCTTGCAAATCTCTCTCAAAAAGCAGTCAATAAACAAAAGAATAGAAGTAATCCTTTCCCAGAAATTGGTCATTATTTCAATACATTTTACAATGAATATTTACCTTTTGAATTGACAAATGCACAGAAAAGAGTGATGAAAGAAATTCGCTTTGATCTTCGTCAACCTGCGCAAATGAATCGTTTGTTGCAAGGTGATGTTGGTTCTGGAAAAACGATGGTTGCATTATTAACGATGTTGATTGCTGTCGACAATGGTTTTCAAGCAGCTTTAATTGCACCAACAGAAATTCTTGCGCAACAACATTACGAAAGTATTACAGAATTATTGAATGGTTTGGATGTTTCGGTTGAGTTATTAACGGGTTCGGTGACAAAGAAAAAGCGTCAACCAATTTTAGAAAATCTTGAAAATGGAAAACTTAAAATCATTATCGGGACGCATGCTTTGTTGGAAGATAATGTGATTTTTCAGAATTTAGGATTAGCGATTATTGATGAACAGCATCGTTTTGGAGTCGCTCAACGTGCTAAATTTTGGAGAAAAGCTAAACTTCCACCACATATTTTAGTGATGACAGCCACGCCAATTCCACGTACACTTTCGATGACAATGTATGGCGATTTGGATGTTTCGGTGATTGATGAATTGCCAAAAGGACGAAAACCTATCAAAACACTTCATAAAACAGATGCGCATCGTTTAAGCGTTTTCAAATTTATGAAAGATGAGATTGCGAAAGGTCGTCAAATTTATGTGGTTTATCCACTGATTGAAGAATCAGCAAAGTTAGAATTGAAAGATTTGATGGATGGTTACGAGAGTATTTCTCGTGCTTTTCCGTTGTCAGAATATGCGATAAGTATTGTGCATGGTCGTCAAAAACCTGCGGATAAAGAACTTGAAATGAATCGTTTCAAAAATAATGAAACTCAAATTTTGGTGGCGACAACTGTGATAGAAGTAGGTGTTAATGTCCCAAATGCGTCGGTGATGATTATTGAAAATTCTGAACGTTTTGGACTTTCTCAATTGCATCAACTTCGTGGCCGCGTAGGTCGTGGAGCGGAACAATCGTATTGTATTTTGATGACGGGAGGGAAATTGAATGAAGTTTCGAAACGTAGAATTCA
The DNA here is from genome assembly GCF_002333005.1 of Empedobacter sp. UBA2044. Taxonomy (NCBI): domain Bacteria; kingdom Pseudomonadati; phylum Bacteroidota; class Flavobacteriia; order Flavobacteriales; family Weeksellaceae; genus Empedobacter; species Empedobacter sp. UBA2044. The sequence goes on along the minus strand of NZ_DDBA01000079.1, from coordinate 33,351 downwards.
GACAATGTGTGAAACTAATGATGGTTTTCAGGTAGCAGAAGTTGACTTGGAATTGCGTGGTCCTGGTGATATGATGGGAACGCAACAAAGTGGAGTTCTCAATCTTAAAATTGCTGATTTAGCGAAAGACAAAGAAGTTTTGTATGCTGCAAGAAAATGTGTAGAAGCTATTCTTTCACAAGATCCGACACTTTCTTCTTCGATTTATGAGCCAACAAAAAAATATTTTATTGAAAATCATAAAGATAAAGTTGGTTGGAGTCAAATTTCTTAAAATTTAACATGAAGGAAACCATTTGTATATTTTTTGGTATAATTTATGTTTATTAAAAAACAAATACAAAATACTGAATTTTATTAGAAACTTTTAATTTTATCAGTTGTGTTAAATGAAATTAACATTAAAAATTATTTTTAACACAATATTAGCGTCAACCAAAAAATTATAGATTATGATGTACACAAATTTAGAACTTATCAGAACTCCACAAGGAGTAGAGGTTGAAGGAAATTCACTATGGATGTTCAATCAGCATTTGAATTTAATGGTATTAATAGCTAATGAATCGATAAAAATTAAACCTTCTATGTCTTTTCAACGATTTAGAAAAAATTAAATAATATCTCTCAAAACCGCTAAATAAGTGGTTTTTTTTTATTTCTAAAATTCTTCATCATTTTTATTTATTCATTTATTGCGAAATAATATATCACCTTTTTCTTCCTTGTAAAGGATTGGGTTATAATTATTATAAAAATTAATTATATCTAATAGATTTTATAGATTTGATTTATAATTATAACAGATTTAGTTTTGCTCTGTCTTAAAATGATAAATAAAGAATAAAACTATAATTATGATCAAAAGAAGTTTAGTATTAAGTTTAGCATTCCTTTCTACGATTGGATTTGCCCAACAATTAACAACAAACACAGGCGCTCCAGTTGGAGATAATCAAAATTCTAAAACAATCGGAAATAACGGACAAGTTTTGTTGGAGGACATTCATTTAATTGAAAAATTAGCAGCATTTGATCGCGAACGTATTCCAGAACGTGTTGTTCATGCGCGTGGAGCTGGAGCTTTCGGAGAATTTGTAGCTGATAAAGATTTTTCTGATGTGACAATGGCTGATTTCTTGTCAACAGCTGGTAAAAAAACACCATTATTTGTACGTTTTTCAACTGTAACGCATCAACAAGGTTCGCCAGAAACTTATCGTGATCCACGTGGATTTGCTGTTAAATTTTACACAGAACTAGGAAATTACGATTTAGTTGGAAACAATTTACCTGTTTTCTTTATTCGAGATGCGATCAAATTCCCAGATATGGTGCATGCTTTCAGGCCATCTCCTGTAACAAATGGCGCATCTGATCCAAATCGTGTATTTGATTTTTTCTCTAATTTACCAGAGTCTACGCATATGTTAACGTGGTTGTTTTCAGATTATGGAATTCCTGCAAATTTTCGTCAAATGGAAGGAAATGGTGTACATGCTTACAAATGGGTAAATGCAAAAGGTGAAGTAACTTATGTGAAATACAAATGGGTTCCTCAACAAGAAACGAAAAATTTAACACAAGAAGAAGCGAATAAAATTCAATCGACTGAAATAGAACATGCAACATTAGATTTACGTAATGAAATCGACAAAGGAAACTTTCCGAAATGGGATTTATATGTTCAATTATTGAAACGAGAAGATTTTGATAAATTAGATTTCAATCCTGTTGATGTAACGAAAATTTGGCCAGAATCTGTTGTAAAGTTAGTTAAAGTTGGAACAATGACATTGAATGAGAATCCAACGAATTATTTTCAACAAGTTGAGCAAGCAGCATTTGCTCCAGCTACGTTGGTTCCAGGAATTGAAGCTTCTGAAGATAAATTGTTACAAGGTCGTTTGTTTTCCTATTCTGATACACAACGTCATCGTTTAACGGGTAATTTCCAACAAATTCCTGTTAATGCACCAAAAAATAGTGTAAAAACATATAATCAAGACGGTTATATGTCGATCCGTGAGCAAAAAGGTGATGTAAATTATCAACCTTCAACTAATCTTCCTGAGGTTGTAGATAATGCAAAATTCAAGTATTCAAAATCTGTTTTTCCTGCAGGAGCTATAACAACTCAGCATGTCATTGATAAAGAAAATAACTTTGTACAAGCTGGAGATTTGTACAAATCATTCTCTAAAAAAGATCAAGATAACTTAATCAAAAATTTATCTGGAGCTTTAAATTCGGTTAAAAATAAAGTAATTGTTCATAAAATGATTGCACATTTTTACCAAGCAAATACAGAATATGGAACACGTTTGATGAAGGCTACAAATACTTCTATGAGCGATGTAAAGCAATATTTACCAAAATAATTTCTATTGGATTGGAGTCGATTGAGTTTGGCTCCATGACTTTCATAAAATCAATATTATCATGAAAAAGTATATATTTTTAGCCTTATTTCTATTCAGTTTTTCTTCAATTTATGCACAAGATTTGTTTAGTGCGGCGAGAGAAAATAATGTGAAGCAAATAGAAGAATTAATTTCGAATGGAAAACATGTAAATGAAGCAAATCAACGTGGATTTACACCTTTAATTTTAGCGATTTATAATAACAGTTCAGACGCTGCGAAAGTATTATTATCAAAAGGAGCAAATCCTAATGCGCAAGATTTATCTGGAAACAATGCGTTGATGGGAGCCGTCTTTAGAGGATTTCCTGAAATGGTAAATTTACTAATTGCGAATAAGGCTGATGTTAATCAAGTGAATTTTAATGGAGCTTCTGCTTTGATTTTTGCTGTAACATTTGGTCAAAATGAAATTGCCAAAAAACTAATCGAAGCTGGTGCAGATTTAAACATTAAAGATAATAATGGTAAAACTGCTTTAGATCATGCTATTTTACAAGAAAATAAAGAAATGATTGAATTATTATCGATCAAATAATTTTTATATTTTAATCTAATCAAAAAGCCATTCAGAAAAATTCTGAATGGCTTTTTATTATTTTGCAATAAAGACCGGAATATTAACGCGATGCCTTAATTTATTAATCGTTTCTCCAAAAATAAAATCCATAAAACCTCGGTGTCCGTGCGAACCAACAATCAACAAATCTGCTTGATTTCGTTTACAAATTTCAGCAATTGAATTGATTCGATTATTGTAACCTAATTCGATTTTAGTTTCATTAAACAAAGGTCGAATGATCTCTGCATATTGTTCTAAACGTTTCAAATCTGACAGAGATTCTTCATCATTCGTACGCTCTCCCGTGTATTTTGCAGAAGCACTTTCGACAATATGAACCAAAATAATGGTAGATTCTGTAGTAGCTAATTGTGTCGCATAATTAATCACTTTTCTATCCGTTTTCGAAAAATCTAACGCAACAACAATCTTTTTGAAATGTTGATTCGAAATTTCTTCTAACGTAAACTTCTCAAATGGTTCATGAATTTCCTTTTGATGTTCTTCATTTTTCTTCAACATAATTGGAATAAAAAATGTCAGCAATAATAAAACTAAAAGTCCTATTTCTAACGCTATAAGAAAAATATTTAAAGTGTAAGATTCACTATTTGCCATCCATTTATTAACTTCTTCATACACCAATTGCGCATTCAGAAATGAAATAATAAAAGCGATTGTCCATGCAAAAAATTTGGTTGTTGTATTGATTGCAAAATTCCCCATTTTCGCTTTATCACTCACAAAATGAATCAACGGAATTACCGCAAAAGCCAATTGCATACTTAGGATAACTTGACTGAAAATTAGTAAAGAACCGACTTCTTTTTCTCCAAAAATAAGAATGACTACAACTGCTGGAACTACGGCTAATAATCGTGTCAAAATTCTTCTCAAAACAGGATTAATACGTAGATGTAAATATCCTTCCATCACAATTTGTCCAGCTAAAGTTCCTGTAACTGTAGAGCTTTGTCCAGCTAAAATTAAAGCAACTGCGAATAATTTTGGAGCCAAATCTGTTCCTAAAGTTGTCCCCAATAATCTATAAGCATCGCTCAGTTCTGCAACATCGTGATAGCCGTTTTTATGGAATACGGATGAAGCTAAAATTAAGATTGCAGCATTGACAAAGAAGGCTAAATTCAGAGCAATTGCGCTATCCCAAAAGTTATATTTGAGGGCTTTTTTGATTGAAAAATCATCGCGTTTTATTTGCCGCGTTTGGACGAGTGCAGAATGTAAATAAAGATTATGCGGCATTACAGTTGCGCCGATAATACCAATGCTGATATACAATGCAGCGCTATTTGGAATAGATGGAATAAATCCTTTTGCAACTTCTCCAAAATCTGGTTTTGCTAAAAACATTTCGGTTAAAAAACATAAACCAATCATCGTGATTAAACCAACAATGAAAAGTTCCATTTTTCGCATGCCTAATTTTTGAAGATAAAGTAGGAGAAAAGTGTCTAAGAAACTGATTAAAACACCATAGATCAAATCTATTCCAAAAAGTAAATTTAGACCAATTGCCATTCCCAAAATTTCTGCTAAATCACAAGCTGCAATAGCTATTTCGGCTAAAATATACAAGATGAGATTCATTCCTTTCGGATAAGTTTCTCGGTTACATTGCGCCAAATCTTTTCGTCGAACAATTCCCAAACGTGTACATAAACTTTGTAATAACAAAGCCATTATGTTACTCATCAATAAAACCCAAATCAAAGTATAACCAAATTGGCTGCCGCCTGCTAAATCGGTTGCCCAGTTTCCCGGATCCATGTAACCAACGCTTATTAAGTAGGCAGGTCCAAAAAAACTTAGGATTTTTCTAAACTTTCCTTTTTTGATTTGAACACTTTCGTGCACATCTTCTAATGATTTGGATTGATTTGGCATTGAATGATATTTCTAATTCAAATTTATGTAAAAATGAATAAAAAAAGCAGTAATAGTAGGAATTACTGCTTTTGAAATAGTGAATGAATAAAATGGATTATATTGACGAAATCGCAAAGGCTAGACCTACGTTTCTTCTTGAAAATTCGTGAATTAATTCATCTAAAACTGTAGCATCATCAATTGTAGATGGAATTGTGAATGGTGTTCCGTCTGCAATTTGAGATAAAGTTTTGCGTAATATTTTTCCGCTTCGTGTTTTTGGTAGTCTGTTAACTATTATAGATGTTTTGAAACAGGCAATTCCGCCAATTTCTTTGCGTAATAAAGCAATCAAATCTTTTTCGATTTCTTCTTCCGATTTTGATGCGTTTTCTTTTGTAACAATCAAACCTATTGGAATTTGACCTTTCAATTCATCTTTAATTCCCACAACCGCACATTCTGTAATATCAGGATGAGAAGAAACCAATTCTTCCATTGTTGCAGTACTTAACCTATGACCAGCGACATTAATAATATCATCAGTTCGACCTGTAATAAATACAAAACCATTTTCATCTCTAAAACCTCCGTCACCAGTTAAATAATGATTCGGAAATTGTTGAAAATAACCTTTTATAAATCGGTGTTCATTTCGCCATAAACTTGTCATACAACCAGGAGGAAGTGGAAGCTGAATCACGATAGAACCTTCCTCTCGTATATCATTTTCTTGTCCTTCTTCATTTACAATTTTTATATTATACCCAAAAACAGGTAATCCAGCTGCGCCAGGTTCAGGCATTATATTTTCGATTCCAACACAAATTCCTAACATTGGCCAGCCGCTTTCTGTCTGCCACCAATGATCAATAACGGGTAATTTTGAAATTTCTTTTAACCAATAATAAGTAGATGTATCACAACGTTCTCCTGCTAAGAATAAACGTTTCAGACTTGACGTATCGTATTTTTGGAATAATTTTCCTTCTGGATCTTCTTTTCGAATTGCTCGAATTGCTGTTGGAGCTGTGAAAACATTTTTGATTTTATGTTCTTCAACCATTCTCCAAAAAGCTCCAGCGTCAGGAGTTTTGATTGGTTTTCCTTCATAAATAACCGTTGTAACACCATAAATTAACGGCGCATAAACGATATAGGAATGTCCAACAACCCAACCAATATCACTTGCAGTAAGAATTGTATCACCTGGTTCTAAATCATAAAAATAGTTCATTGTCGAATTTAGTGCAGTTGCATAACCTCCTGTATCGCGTACGACACCTTTTGGCGTAGAAGTTGTTCCAGAAGTATACAAAATATATAATGGATGTGTACTTGGAACTTCGATAGGTTCTATAGGTTGATGTTGATACATTTCATCATAGGTATGAACGTTTTCTGCTGATAAATCATCGGTGTGATTTGGACGTTCAAAAATGACAATGTTTTTTGGTTTGTAAAGTGTTAATTCAATTGCTTCATCAATCAATGGTTTATAGTTGATTTGACGATTAATTTCTACTCCATAAGACGCAGAAATAATAACATCAGGTTGAGCATCATCAATACGAATAGCTAATTCTGGCGCTGCAAAACCTCCAAAAACAACAGAATGTATTACACCAATTCTCGCACAAGCAAGCATCGCAACAATTGCTTCTGGAATCATAGGCATATAAATAATTGCTGTATCACCTTTTGATAATCCTAAGGATGTAAGACCTCCTGCAAAACGACTTACTTTTTCTAAAAGCTGATTGTACGTAATTTTTTGAACAACTTCTGTAACAGGAGAATCGTAAATTAAAGCAAATTGTTCTCCGCGTCCAGCTTTTATATTTTCCTCCAAAGCCAAACGGCTCATATTTATTTTTCCGTCAACAAACCACGAATAATATCCGTTTTCATTTTGTTTTAAGATTTGTTCAGGGTAAGTTGACCATGCTAATTTCTGCGCTTCTTCTTTCCAAAAAAGTTCAGGTTCTTCAATACTTTTTGAGTATAAAGTTTTGTAATCCATTTATGTGTGTGCTGTGTTTTATTTGTTTTGTTAAGTTAGAAAAATGTTTAGAATTAATAATAAAGTTTAAAATGTTTGTTTTAGGACAGTTAATTATTTATCAACTATACAATAAAAAGTAGTATATAATTGTAAATTGATAAAATCAGATTATATTAATCAACTTTTATTATTAAATTAATAGTGTAAAAAGTACGTTATAAATTAGATTGATTAAAAATAAAGACTTAAAAAACGTGATAAAATCAGTTGAATATTATAGTCAATAAAAAATAAAATATTGTATATTTAATCCTTCGAAGAAAGCAGATAAATAAAGGGAATTAAAGCTTTTTTCTAAATCAACAAAAACATAAGAAAGATGGATACGCCTCATGTTATTACAGACGAACAATTAGAGAGAGAGAACATTGAGATAACGAGACGTTATAAAGAGATGCTTCAAAATACATATGTCACTTTATCAGATGAAGATAAAAAGCTGATTCGTAAAGCTTTTGATTTGGCTGTTGATGCGCATAAAGATCAGCGTAGAAAAACAGGCGAGCCATATATCTATCATCCGATTGCTGTTGCCAAAATTGTTGCTGACGAAATTGGGCTTGGTGCTACATCAATTTCTGCGGCTTTAATGCATGATGTAGTAGAAGATACTGAATATACGTTAGAAGATATTGAGAAACTTTTTGGAAAAAAGATTGCAAAAATTATAGATGGATTAACAAAAATTGCTGTCTTAAATAAACAAGATGTTTCGATACAATCTGAAAATTATAAAAAATTATTACTGACTTTATCTGAAGATGTGCGTGTGATTTTGATCAAAATTGCCGATCGTTTACACAATATGCGTACGTTAGAAAGTATGCGAGAGGATAAACAGTTAAAAATAGCATCCGAAACTATTTTTATATATGCGCCTTTGGCTCACAGAATGGGATTGTATAACATCAAATCTGAACTAGAAGATTTGAGTTTGAAATACACTAAACCAGATGCATATTTTAATATTGAACATAAATTAACAGAAACTGAAGCCGAAAGAAAAAAATACATTGATGATTTCTGTAAGACTATTTCAGAAAAACTTGAAGCCGAAGGTTTAGAATTTGAGATCAAAGGTCGTTCAAAATCAATCAATTCAATTTATCGAAAAATGATTAATCAAGGAATTCCTTTCGAGGAAGTTTTTGATTTGTTTGCGATTCGTGTAATTTATCGTTCAGATAAAAAGAATGAAAAATTCTTAGCTTGGAAAATTTATTCGTTGGTGACGGATTTATTTATTCCAAATCCAAAACGTATGCGCGACTGGATTTCTCAACCCAAAACTACTGGTTATGAATCGCTTCACGTAACGGTTATGGGACCACAAGCGCGTTGGGTAGAAGTACAAATTCGTTCCGAAAGAATGGACGAAGTTGCCGAAATGGGTATCGCAGCACATTATAAATACAAAGAAAATATATCGGACGACGAAACGAAAGTTGATGAATGGATTCATCAAGTTCGTGAAATGTTGGAGCAAGAAGATACTAAGGATGCGATTGAGTTTATGGATAATTTCAAGTTCAATTTGTACTCCAAAGAGATTTATGTTTTTACGCCAAAAGGAGACTTGCATTCGTTACCAAAAGGAGCGAGTTCGTTGGATTTTGCTTACTCTATTCACACCAATGTTGGTGACCATTGTTTGGGTGCAAAAGTGAATGGAAAATTGTATCCGCTGTCGCATCAATTGCAAAGTGGTGATCAAGTAGAAATCATTACATCAACACAACAAAAACCAAAATTAGAGTGGTTAGAATATGTTGTAACGAGTAAAGCGAGAAGTAAAATTAAAGCTTCTTTAAACTCAGATAAACGTAAAGTTGCAGAAGATGGAAAAGAAATTATTCAACGTAAATTAAGACATTTAAAGGTTGATTTTAGTGAAAATACGATTAATCAGTTACAGCAATACTTTAAGTTAAGTTCGAGTCAAGATGTATTTTATAATGTTGCAATGGGAATTATTGACAACAATGATTTACGTAAATTTGCAGAACGAAATACTGGTTTCACAGGATTGATTAACCGTTTCAGAAAATCAACATTCAATACAACTAAAAAAGATAATATTTCTATCGACAAAACGAAATTAGATAGTCTTGTTTTTGGGAATGATGAAGAGCGTTTAGATTATGAATTAGCGAGTTGTTGTAATCCAATTCCGGGTGACAAAGTATATGGTTTTATCACAGTTTCAAAAGGAATAAAAGTACATAAGGTAGATTGTCCAAACTCAGTTTCGTTACAAGCAAATTATGCGTACAGAATTATAAAAGCGAAATGGATTGATTCTTCTCAACAAGAATTTAAAGCGTTGATTGAGTTACAAGGTTTGGATCGAGCTGGAATGGTGAGTGATATTACGTTAGTTATTTCAAAAAATAACTCGTTGAACATGCATAGTATTAATTTATCTGAGGATGCAGGTATTTTTGATGGAAAGATTACAGTTTCAGTTAAAAATAAAGCCGAATTAGAAAAAATCATGATGGAAATGAAAAATATTGAAGGAATTCAATCTGTAAAACGAACATACAAAAATTAGTTTTTATAAAATATTTAATTAACTTTATATAAATTAACGATTTATGAAAAAAATATTATTAGCTTTTGCATTTCTTCCAATGTTGAGTTTTGCACAAGAAAATTCAAATGAAAAAGTTTTAAATAGAATTGTACCAAGTTCTATATCTATTTCTGAATATGAAAATAGTAGACCTGCAATTTTTATTGATGGAGAGAGAGTTGATAAAAGTATTTTTACGAAAATGAGTCCAGATGAAATTAAATATATTACAGTAATCAAAACAGATAAAAAATATCCAAACGGAAAAATTGATATTGTTTCCAAAAAAGAGAAAGAATCATAACATAAAAGTTTGAGAAATTATGGAACAAATATTAATGATATGAAAAAATTACTATTAGCTTTTTTATTTCTTCCATTGTTGAGTTTTGCACAATCTAAAACTTTGAATGATACAATTCCTGGAATTAAAAATTCTAAATTAATCATTTCTTAACCAAAAAAAGATTTAAAAATAGGTTATTCAATTGACGGAAAAGATGTTGATTATGCAAGTTTTATTGCAGTAAATATGGATTTAGTAGATGATTTAAAATTTACAAAGCCTAATTCAAAATATCCAGATGGTAAAATAGAACTTTTTCTTAAAAAAAATAAACAAACAAAAAAGTCCAACTATTGTTGGATTTTTTTTGCTTGCTCATGTTACTAACAAAGGCACAAAGTTACAGAAATCTTTTTGATAATATCGCTTCATTTCTATTGAATAATCTTGTTAATTTTACATCCCGAAAACAAACAAACTCACGATGAACAAACAGAACTATAATCCAATTGAAGAAGTACTTGAAAAAATCAACGAAAAAGGAGGTTGGGTTAATACGCATTCACACTTAGATAGAGCTTATTCATTGACTTCGGACACTTTCGCATTATCAAATTCTTACTTAAAAGAAAAATGGCATTTAGTTGATGATATGAAACGTAATTCATCTGTTGATGATATTTATTTCCGAATGGAAAAAGCGATTAATTTCATGTTAGAGCAAGGTTGTCAAGCAATTGGTTCTTTTATTGATGCGGATGAAGTGATTGAAGATCGTAGTATACAAGCTGCTCAACGCTTAAAAGATAATTACGGAAAAGACATCGAAATGCGTTTTGCAAATCAAGTACTGAAAGGAGTTATCGATCCAAAAGCGCGCGAATGGTTTGATATGTCTTCTGATTTTGTGGATATTATCGGAGGTTTACCTGCAAAAGATTTCGGTCGAGAAGATGAGCATTTAGATATTTTATTATCAACTGCAAAAGCAAAAAATAAATTGGTTCACGTTCATGTTGATCAATTTAACACAGACGAAGAAAAAGAAACGGAACAATTAGCTTTGAAAACGATTGAACACGGAATGCAAGGAAAAGTTTCTGCGGTTCACTCAATTTCTGTAGCGGCTCATCCAAGAAAATATCGTTACGAATTATATGATTTAATTAAAAAAGCAGATATGCACATTGTTTCTTGTCCAACTGCTTGGATAGATCACAATCGTACAGAGCGTTTGGCGCCTTCGCACAACTCGGTAACGCCAGTTGATGAAATGATTCCAAGAGGAATTAACGTTGCCTTCGGAACAGATAATATTAATGATATTTATAAACCTTTTTCTGATGGTCATTTACTTACAGAATTGAGAGTAATGCTAGAGTCTTGTCACTTTTATGATGTGGAACAACTTTCAAATATTGCAACAGTAAATGGTTTGAAAGCTTTAGGAATTCAAAAATAAAATGTATATTTATACAAAATTAAATCTCGCTATTGCGGGATTTTTTTTGGAACATAAAATTAAAAACTACAATAAATTATGCGATTAAATGTACAGAATGAAACGGCTCAACTGCAAACTGTAGTCTTGGGTCGAGCAGAATCTAACGGAGCTAATCCAACACTTGATCAGACGTTCGATGCCAAATCTTATGAAACCGTAAAGAATAATGATTATCCAAAAGAAGAAGATTTGATTGCGGAAATGTCAGAATTTGAACAAGTTTTGAAGAAATATAATGTTGAAGTTTTACGTCCAACATTGATCGAAGATTGCAATCAAGTTTTCTCTCGAGATGTCGGTTTTGTTATTGATGATGAATTCTTTATCTCGAATATTATTCCAGATCGTTTAGAAGAATTGCAAGCGTATCGCGAAATAAAACGTCAATTCAAAGGAAATAAAATCAATGCATTACCAGAAGAAGTTTATGTAGAAGGTGGCGATGTGATTTTGTATAACGATTATATTTTTGTTGGAACGTACAAACAAGCAGATTTCAAAAATTATAAAACAGGACGTACAAATGTTGAGTTTGTAAAGTATATCAAAGCTAAATTTCCGAATAAAAAAGTATTGGATTTTGAATTGAAAAAGAATGATGAAAATCCATATGAAGGAATTTTACATTTAGATTGCACTTTCAATCCTGTTGGGAAAGACAAAGCAATTATTTACAAAGATGGCTTTTTATTTGAGAATGAATATCAGCAAATTGTCGATATTTTTGGAAAAGAAAATTTATTCGAAGTAACAAAAGAAGAAATGTATTGGATGAATCCAAATGTGTTTTCAATTTCTCCTGAAGTTGTTGTTTCTGAGAAAAATTTTATACGTTTAAATGATCATTTAGAAAATGTATGGAACATAAAAGTGGAACGAATTAATTACCGCGAAGTTTCTAAAATGGGAGGTTTACTAAGATGTTCTACAATGCCATTAATCAGAAAATAACATGAAACAAAAACAATATACGTCAACTATTTTGATGGTTGAGCCAACAGCTTTTTATTACAATCCAGAAACGGCTGTTAACAATTATTTCCAAACAGAAACAACAGATTCTCAAGAAGATATTCAGAAAGAAGCGTTAGAAGAATTTCAAGGAATGGTTTCTGCTTTGCGTTCAAAAGGTGTAAATGTTATCACGATCAAAGATACTGCTTCACCGCATACGCCAGATTCAATCTTCCCAAACAATTGGATTTCTTTTCATGATAACGGAAATGTTGTGTTATATCCTATGTTTGCAAAAAATAGGAGACAAGAGCGTCGTGAAGAAGATGTATTGAGTTTGTTGGAAGAAAAAGGTTTTCATATTGATGATGTGATTGATTTTACATCGGCAGAAGAAGACGAAATTTTCCTGGAAGGAACAGGAAGTATTATTCTTGATCGCGAGCATGAATTGGCTTATGCATGTATTTCTCAACGAACTGATGAAGATTTATTGATTGAATTTTGTGAGGAATTAGAATATACGCCAGTTATTTTTCATGCGAATCAAACTGTAAATGGAGAACGCAAACCAATTTATCATACAAATGTAATGATGTGTATTGCAGATAAGTATGCGATTATTTGTTTGGATTCTATCGATGATAAAAAAGAAAAGAAAACAGTTTGTGAGTATTTATTAGAAGCTGGAAAAGAAATAATTGCAATTACAGAAGCACAAGTGCATCAATTTGCTGGCAATATGTTGCAAGTTGGAGGTTTAGGACAATCATATTTGGTGATGTCACAAACGGCTTATAATTCGCTTAATCAAGAACAAATTTCTAAAATTGAGGCTTATAATCCAATATTACCTGTTAAGATAGATTTGATTGAAAAATTAGGAGGAGGAAGCGCTCGCTGTATGATGGCGGAAGTTTTCTTACCAAAAAATAAAAACATTTAGCTTAAAATTTACAAATCCGAGTTTTTTACTCGGATTTGTAAATCATGCAAAATAGTTTTAAACTATCTTTCAATCGGTAAATTTTCGTCAGCGCCCCATTCAGACCAAGAACCATCATAAACTTTTACCTTATCAAAACCTGCAATTGTCGAAGCCAAGGCTAGGATGGAAGCTGTAACACCAGAACCGCACGAAAAAATATTTTCTTTGGATGAATCTGTCAATTTTTCGAAAATTGCTTTCAGTTTTTCTTTTGATTTATATGATGTATCAGCCAAAACATTTTCAAAAAATAAATTCTTAGAAGCTGGAATATGTCCGCTTCGTAAACCTTGTCTTGGCTCAGGAGAAGTCCCCTTGAAACGCCCTTCTGATCCATCTATAATCATTTTTGAATCATCATTTATTGCATTTAACATAACTTGTGTATCAGCAAACCAATTCGATTGAAAGTCAGCAATAAAGTCACCTTTTATAGTAGGTAGAAAATAAGTAGAAGTTGTGACAAAATTATTATCCATCCAAACAGGTAATCCGCCATCTAAAACATATATTTCATTGTGTCCCATTACTTTGAACATCCACCAAACTCTCGGACTCGAATAAACTCCCCAACGATCATAACAAACGATGATAGAATCTTGATTAATGCCCAAATTTTGAGCTTCTTTTGTAAAAGTTTCTTCATCAACAAATGTATGAGGAAATTGCGAAGAATGATCAGAAAATTTTCCTTCCAAATCAAAGAAAAGAGAATTCGGAATTAATTTTAATTCTTGATCTTTTATTGATTGTCCAACTTTATCAATCGTACAATCTAAAATAATTAAATTTTTAAGATGTAGATTATCATGTAATTCTTGTGTTGATATGATTGGTGAATTGAAAGTCATTTCTGTTTTATTTTTTATAAAAGTAAAAAAACGCAACCATTTTTGGTTACGTTTTCTTATCTATCTTATTTATTTTTTCTTTAACTGATAATTTTGTGCTAAAGCTCCAGTAATTTCATTTCCTTCTAAATCTAATTGGAATAAAATATTCTCTCCAACCTTATAACGTTTATATTCATCGTCTTTTGTTTTTAATGAAATTGAATTACCATCATCAGTCCACGTAATATTACCTTGATTTTCAACCTTTAGGTTTTTGTCGATATATTCCTCTGTTAAGGTATATGTATTATCTTGATTTAAAGTTAATTCTGTTTTAATTCCTTCACAATCAGCACAAGGGATCACGCCCTCATAAGTTCCGTCCCAATCTAAAGCAGATTGAGAAGTGGAGTCATCGATTTTTTGTGATGATTTATTTTCAGTGGCAGGAGTACTTTCAGTCTTTTTTTCGCAAGCTGTGAATAATATGCTTGTAAAAGCACATAATACAAATAATTTTTTCATAATATATTTATTTTAAAGTTATTATTTTAAGTTAAAGCCAATTTTTATCATTGGTCCAAACATATCCATATCATAAACAAAGTTGGAATTGTTACTTCCTTTCTCGTAGTCCATACTTATGATTTGATAGCCCGCCATTGCGTAAAATAAATCAGAGAATTGATAACCAGCCAATCCTTCTAATTGCCATGCTAATTTTGAGCCGATTCCAAATCCTCCAATTTCTCCAGAAACATTATACAAAAACTTTTTGTTTGGTAAACTTCTTGTTCTTGCAACTAACATTGGATCTACCCAAGTTTTAGAAATACTACGATCTAAATGCATTGGTTTTAAAGAAACTGGATTGATTAGATTTACATCAAATCCAGATTTAATATTTACAAGGTTCATACTAATACCAGCTTCTAGCCAAGGTGTAATTTTTCTCAATAAACCTGCTTCAAAAGAGAATTGTTTTGCTGTTAATTTACCATCCAAAACTAAAGGGTCTTTTTTAACATTTGCAGCTAAAGAAGCATAAATAATATCAGATGTAATCACCCAATCTTTGTTTTCGGCTTCAAAAATTAACATTCCAGCAAATTTCAAATGCTCAAAAAAGTCTGAAGGGGATTGACTTACATGTACATTCGGAAGTCGAGAAACACTCGCTTTTCCTTTCATATGAGGCAACATCATATTTGGCTCTACTTTGAAATGCCAAGAATCATCTGGCTGAATTGAGTCTTGAGCAAAAGTTTGCGTACTTGATGCTAATAGAATTAAAAATGTGCTTTTTTGAAAAAAGTTAAACATAATTTTTTAAGTTTCGTTTTATTAATTATTTCAAATGATAGAGAGAAAAGTTAAGTTAGTTGTGGTTTTATTATAGGTTAAGTTTCTTATTAAATTGTCTAGATAAATCTAGTTTCATTCCCAATGTAAAAACACTTTGTTCTTTTTTACCAATATAATTTTTACCAAAAGAGATACGCTGTTCTGTATATAATTGTACATATTTCATCGGATAATATTCTAATCCTGTAATGAAATCACTTCGTCTGAAATTTTTATCAATGATTATATTTTCTACAGATTTCTTTGTTTCAGGAACATATAAATTATAACCTCCTAAAATTGAAAATTTATTTAGTTTATATTTCAACGCTGTCTCAAAACCTTTTGCATCAAAAACATATGAAGGATTAATTGTATTTTCAGATTGATATGAAATAGGTATAAAATCACCATTTTGCTGTAAAATTCCAAGTAGACTAACATCAAATTGTTTACTCGTATATTTTAAACCAATTGAATAAAAAGTTGGATGTCCTGATAAACCTAAGATATGATTATCATCAATTAAGTTTTGAGCTATAAAAGCACGGTTAAATGCAGCTCCAATACTAATATTTTGATTTAATTCTAATTGAGCTGAAAAACCAAAACCATCAATAATCTTATCATCATTTCCACCTTTTGTTTGGATTTGAGCACCAAATTGAAAAGCTTTAATTTTATTTCTATAAATTATTGATTGATCTGCTCGTCCTGTTCCTAGCAAACCACCATCTGTTCCACCTGTAAAAGTTGCAGAAGCGCGTCCTCCAAATACATTAAAACGATCTGTATAAGCTGTAACATCACGGTTAACACTCCATTGTTTACCAAATGTTATTTTACCATATTTAGACAAATCAATACCTAAGTAACCCAAGCGATTACCAAAAACTTGTTGTTTTTGTTCTGAAACAATTGTCAAAAGATCACTATCTAAATTTCCATCAACATTAAACGACGAGTTACCTTTGAACATATTTATTTGGAGTTCAATACCAGCTACAAATGCAATATTTCCTTTTTTTAGATTAATTTCAATTCCAGCACGAGAGGCATTTTCTTGTAGCTCCATTACTTTATCATGCACAGCAAGATGACCTCTCAAACTAGTGTAAGGTCTTATCGAAATATCAATTGTATCATTTGATTTTTGAGCATAAACAATAGATCCTAATAATAAAAAGGCAGATATAAAATGTTTGTTATTGGCAATCATATTGAATGTTGATTTAGAACTATTTGCAAGAAAAATATTGATTAATTTTTCGATCTAAATTCCAACAAATGTAAATGGTTTTGTATCACTAAAAAGTTGTGAAGTTTCGCCAGCATACGTTTCATTTTTACTTACGCTTAATCGTTTTGTTTTTGCATTTTTACCAAAATCAATTTTCTTTAAATCAACCCAAAATGTATTTGGAGTTTTTGTAGTTTCAAAGTAATAAACAAGATTTTTATGATCAGAAACTGATCTCCATCTTGTAGACGATATGTTAGGTTCTGCTTCTGAAGAAATTCCTAACGGAACCGATACATTTCTGATAACACTAAAAACACTTGCAGTAGAAGTGCGAGTATCAGCGGTTTGCGGAATTGCATTAATGTAATATGATGCTCTTACATAACGATCAGCAGCTCTGTTAGTTCCTGGTAACATAATTGTTCCTGGAATCCCTTTCCAATATTGATTAATTGCTAATTGCTCATCAAAAACTGGAGAATTTGTCATTACTGTATAAGAAGGATCATGGTGTATTTTTAATTTCCCGTTTACATATTCGAAAATTGCATTGTCTCCATTTGCATCAGAAATTGAAAGATGTAAAGTTGTAAATTTTTGAGTACCTGGAATGTAGTCAGAAACAATTACAAATTTTTCTTTTCTCAAATCATCTACAGCTTCTTTTACTGTAGCATAATTATCTAAAACATATTGTGCCCAAGCTGCAATTGTAACACCTGGCTTTGTTCCTTTTGGATTAAATTGAGGATACTGGCTTTCTACTAACCACAAAACATTCGCAACAAGTCCTTTTTCGTTCATGCCATCTGTTGTCGCAATGTCCCAAGCACTTGCAATTACACTTCCGTATTTTGAAGTCCATTTTTCCGAAGCATTTCCAACGTTGCCAGATCGATCTATACCTCTAGGAAAAACCCAAATATTTGCATCAATTTCATCTTTCCAATCCATAGAACGAGCTGTGATTACAGTATTTTCTGGACCTTTATAGACAACTCTTGTGCAAGCATCTAGTTGTGGAGATAATAAAAAAAATAGGTTGGTAGAAAATAATGTCAAAGTTAATTTACTTAAAAAAGTCTTTTTCATTATGATGTATTTAGAATATTAAAGTTATTAATTTAATTGGAGAAAATTATACTCTTTTACTAATATTGTGCAGAATATTAAAAATTATCCATTTATACAATGTTGTTTTTGGAATATTATAACGTTCTATAATTTCTCATGATTTTGTATAATTATCTTCTATTACAAATCAACGAAAAATGCTGATTTTCCTCTTAAAACAAATCCCTCATTACCCCCTCTTATTTATATTTTTCTCATTATCAATAATATGAGCTTATTATTTATCAAAATAATGTTATAGATGTTAATCGTTAATTTCTTTAATTATAAAATTTAAACAATTGAAATAGAGTAAATAATAATTATAGAAACAAAAAAAAACGCAACTAATTAAGTTGCGTTTTTAGAATTATCTTTTATAAGATTATTTTGGATTTGTTACTTCAGAAACTGGTTCGCCAATATTTCCGTTTGGCTCTTCTATATGTAGCAAAGCGGCAACTGTAGGTGCGATATCTGTCATATAAACACGGTTATTATTTTTACCATGTTTTATACCCCAACCCATCAAAACAAATGGAATGTGAGCATCGTAAGCCCCCCAAGTTCCGTGTGTTGTTCCTCCAGCATTTTGTTTTCCGCCGTACCATTGTGGTTCTAAAATATAAGTAATAGCACCGCTACGTTTACGATTGTAACCGTTAACCATTCGTTCTTTGATAATCGCAGGAATAGAAGCTTCTCCAATTTTATCCATATCAGCTACGAAAGAAACACCATCAACTTTTTGCATAAACTTTACGATTTCTTCTTTGATATCTTCTTCGTCTAATTTATTTTGTTCGATCGTTTGATAATTCAAATGAACCTGATAATTTGTCAATGAGCGTACAATATCAGTAGATTTGAATTTCTCTTGTAATTTAGCATTTAATGCTTTTTTTACTTCTCCAGTTGGAAAGTATCCTGCATTACCTTTTTTATCTTGGAAATATTTAGGATTATGAGCTCCACCATGATCTGCAGTTAAGAAAACTAAATATTGCCCTTTTCCAACTTTTTGGTCTAAGTGATTAAATAATTGTTCCAAGTCTTTATCTAAACGCAAATAAGTATCTTCGGCTTCGATTGTATTTGGAGAAAATTGATGTCCAACATAATCAGTAGAAGAGAAACTAACCGCTAAAAAATCTGTAATTCCTTTCTCATTTTGACCTAATTTTTCGTTATCAATAATTTCAATCGCGATATCTTTTGTTAACGAATTTCCGAAAGGAGTAGAGCGAATCAAACCTAAACCATTTTCTTTTTTCAACGCTTTCAAATCATAAGGAAATTGCATTTTATCTAATCCTTTATAATTTTCGCGATATGGATTTCCATCTTTTTCACTTTGTACATAAGTATCAATCGGATAAAGTGTGTTCCATTTGTCTAAATATTTTTCAGGAACTTTTTTATCGTTGAATTTTTGTAACCATTTTGGCAACTCATTCATATAAAATGTACTCGAAACCCAGTTACCAGATTCTCCATCAAACCAAAAAGCAGCATCAGCAAAATGACCTGCAGGTAATATTCCTCCACGATCTTTTAACGAAACTCCATATACTTTTGAACGGAAATTTGTTGATAATTTTAATTGATCAGTAACTGTAGAAGTTAACAAGTTTTTTGGAGACATTTTTCCTGCTTTTGATGAAGTTCCAACCCCATTTACAGCATCATCTTGCGTACAATACATTTCTTGTCCTGTTGCTTGAATGATAAAATCGTTCCCAGCAATTCCGTGAATAGCAGGCACAGAACCTGTATAAATAGTGCTATGACCGATAGCTGTATAAGTAGGTATATAAGGAATATAGGTATTTTCGTTGCTAAAACCTTCGTTTAACATACGATTGAAACCTCCTGTAGAATATCTATCTTGGTAACGATATAAATAATCCCATCGCATTTGATCGACAACGATACCAACTACTAGTTTTGGACGGCTAACCTCTTGTTGCGCATATAGCGAAAGACCAGCAAATAACCCTAAAACACTTAAAAAAGTTTTATTAAATTTCATTTTAAAAATTTTACACATAGCAAATGTAACAATTAAATTTTGGGCTAAATTTAAATAATAATTAAAAAATTAGTAAATTAAACAAAATCATAAAAAAATAGAATATGAGTGCAAAGCCTGTAGAAATAGTAGAAATTTTTGATGTTTCAATTGATAAAGTGTGGAATGCCTTAACGACAAAATCTGCTTTTGATAAATGGTATTTTGATATTAAGAAGTTTGTTCCAGAAGTTGGATTCGAATTTGAGTTTTATGGCGGATCGTATTTACATCACTGTAAAATAGTAGAAGTAGAGCCGACTAAATTGTTAGCTTATACATGGAAATATCCTGTCTACGAAGGAAATTCTGTTGTTACATTTATTTTGGATGAATTAACAGATGAAATTGTTCCGCAAACAAAATTAACGTTGATTCATGAAGGAATTGAAACTTTTCCGCCTGATGATAAAAATTTCTCGCGCGAAAGTTTTGAAGCTGGTTGGACAGAAATTATCCGAATTAGTTTGAAAAATTATTTGGAAGGAAATTATGAAGAAGATTCGAAAGTCGAATAAATAAAAAAAGGAACTTCGTCAAGTTCCTTTTAATTTTTTTTTACAGCTTATTATTTTTTGAATAATACTGTGATTCCTTCTTGATTTGGTAAAATCGGACGAGGATCTTCTGCTGTTACTATTCCAGCTTTTTCTTTTCTTAAATTCGCAACCCAAAATGGAATCCAAGAAATAGCCATCGTTGCAAAAAAGATGATACCCCAGAATCCGCATAAAGCGATTGTTAAGAATAATAAGAAACCTAAAAATTGAATCATGATTTTATTTTTATGTGATACAAACTTAGTAAATAAAATTTATAGAAATACTAACATTAATCACTTTTCTTTCATCAAACGATTTCTTAAATTTGTGAGATAAGTAAACAATATATAAATAATAAAAAATACCAAAATGGAATACAGAATTGAGAAAGACACCATGGGGGAAGTAAAAGTTCCTGCAGATAAATACTGGGGTGCTCAAACAGAACGTTCTCGTAACAACTTTAAAATTGGTCCTGCGGCTTCTATGCCTCACGAAATTGTAGAAGGTTTCGCTTATCTTAAGAAAGCTGCTGCTTATGCAAATGCTGAATTAGGTGTTTTACCAGTTGAAAAACGTGATGCTATTGCTGCTGTATGTGACGAAATTTTAGCAGGAAAATTAGATGATCAATTTCCTTTAGTAATTTGGCAAACAGGTTCAGGAACTCAATCTAATATGAATGTGAATGAAGTTGTTGCTAATCGTGCGCAAGTTTTAGCTGGATTCAAAATTGGAGAAGGTGAACCAGTTCTTAAAGCGAATGACGACGTTAACAAATCTCAATCTTCTAATGATACTTTCCCAACAGGTATGCACATTGCTGCTTACAAAGCAGTTGTTGAAGTAACAATTCCAGGTGTTGAGCAATTACGTGATACATTAGCTAAGAAAGCTGAAGAATTTAAATCTGTTGTAAAAATTGGTCGTACACACTTAATGGATGCAACGCCATTAACATTAGGTCAAGAGATTTCTGGATATGTAGCGCAATTAAATCACGGTTTAAAAGCTTTAAGAAATACACTAGAGCATTTATCTGAAGTTGCTTTAGGTGGAACTGCTGTAGGTACAGGTCTTAACACGCCAGAAGGATACGATGTTTTAGTTGCTAAATACATTGCTGAATTTACAGGTCATCCATTTGTAACAGCAGAAAATAAGTTCGAAGCATTAGCTGCTCACGATGCAATCGTAGAAACTCACGGAGCTTTGAAACAATTAGCTGTTTCATTAAACAAAATTGCAAATGACGTTCGTATGTTAGCTTCTGGACCTCGTTCAGGTATTGGAGAAATTATCATTCCAGAAAACGAACCAGGATCTTCTATCATGCCAGGTAAAGTAAATCCTACTCAATGTGAGGCGTTAACAATGGTTGCAGCTCAAGTTATGGGTAACGATGTTGCGATTACAATTGGAGGAACTCAAGGTCATTATGAATTGAATGTTTTCAAACCAGTTATGGCTGCAAACTTCTTACAATCTGCACGTTTATTAGGAGATGCTTGTGTGTCTTTTGATGAGCATTGTGCGCAAGGTATTGAGCCAAATTATGCTCGTATCAAAGAATTAGTTGATAATTCATTAATGTTAGTTACAGCACTTAATACGAAAATTGGTTACTACAAAGCTGCTGAAATTGCTCAAACAGCTCACAAAAACAACTCAACGTTAAAAGAAACTGCAATCGCATTAGGGTATGTAACTGCTGAAGAATTTGACGAATGGGTAAAACCAGAAGATATGGTTGGTTCTTTGAAATAAGAATTTTTAAATCATTATATAGGAAGAGGTTGCTTAGGCAACCTCTTTTTTTGTTAAATTTATTTAAATTTGAGAAAAAGTTCCTTTATTAAGTGGAAAAATTGTAACTTTAATAAAAGTTTAGAATTATGGCAACTGTTAAACTAAAAAAATACGAACAAATCATAAATGAAATCCCTGAAGTAAGAGATTTTACGAGTGTTTATTTTTACGTAAATCGTTATAATATTGATCAAAAATATATTCAATATCTTGATGAATTATCAACGTTAAAAGACGAAATAATCTCAAGTTGGTTAAATATCACAACGCGTACATACAGAAATTATAAAACGAAAGATGTTTCTCTAAAAGATAATACAAAAGAGCATATTGTTTTATTGATTTCTTTATACAAACACGGTTTGGAGGTTTTCAATACAAAAGATGATTTCGAGAAATGGTTAACGACGCCTAATGTTTTGTTAGATAAAAAATCGCCAGCAGATTTTCTTGATACAGTTTCAGGTCTGAAATTTATCGATAATCGTTTGACTGCGATAGAATACGGAGAAAACGTCTAACAATGTTAGTTTACAATATTCGTAAAGCGAGATATTCAAAATCATTACAAGCTTCTGGAGTTGCCAACAGATGGAATAAAAATGATGAATTTGTTATTTATGCAGGAAGTTCTCGCGCGCTTTCAACCTTAAAATTGGTGGTGCATAGAAGTTCTATTAGCATTGATAACTCGTACAAATTATTAGTGATAGAAATTGATTGCGAAGAAGATGAAATTTATGAAATTAAAAAGTCTAAATTACCTAAGAATTGGCAATCTGTAGAGGCTTATCCCGAGTTACAAGAGATTGGTTCTGCTTGGTATCAGGATTTTAAATATTTGGTTATCAAAGTTCCATCGTCAATCATTCCAAAAGAATATAATTATTTAATCAATACAAAACATCCTGATTTTTCTTCAAAGGTTAAAATCAAAGAATTAGAAGATTAAAATCGACTAAATATTTAGCCGATTTTTTTATGAATATTTTAAAGTTTTTTTAAATCTTTTTATACTTTAACAATAAACTATTTGTTACAACACTTACACTACTCAAAGCCATTGCAGCACCAGCAATCATAGGATCTAACAAAAATCCGTTAATTGGATAAAGCACTCCAGCAGCGATTGGAATTCCTATTACATTGTAAATAAATGCCCAAAATAAATTTTGATGAATTGTTTTGACCGTTTGCGTAGATAAATTAATTGCATGATCGATTTTTGTCAAATCTCCGCCAATCAAGGTAACTTCTGCCACATCAATCGCAATATCAGAACCATTTCCCATCGCAATCGAAACATCCGCCTGAGCCAACGCTGCACTGTCGTTAATTCCATCACCAACCATTGCAACAACTTTTCCTTTTTGCTGCAAATCTTTGATAATACTCATTTTATCATTTGGTAAAGCATTTGCGACAACTTGATCAATTCCGACTTGTTTTGCAATTGCATTTGCCGAAAATTCGTTGTCACCAGTCACCATCCAAACTTCAATTCCTTTTTCGTGAAAAGCTTTAATAGCTTCAACAGAAGTTGCTTTTATTTCATCAGAAATTCCAATTAATCCCAAAACTTTTTTATCATTTCCAAAGAAAGAAGTAGTATAATTTTTAATCGAAAAATCTTGAATAGCTTGTTTTACATTTTCATCAATTTGAATATTTAATTCAGTAATCCAACTTGTTTTTCCAACATAATAAGTGTCATTTAAAATATTAGCTTTCAATCCTTTTCCAGATATATCTTCAATTTTTAGTTCAGGTAAAATATCTTGTTTTCCAATATGTTCTGTAATCGCTTTTGCCAAAGGATGTTGCGAATTATTTTCGATTGTATAAAGCATATTTTTAGCAGAATCATCAAACCAAATCAATTCTTGTACTTTTGGTTTTCCTTCTGTAATTGTTCCTGTTTTATCTAAAATAATTGTATCAATTTTCTTCGCTAATTCTAAACTTTCAGCATTTTTGATCAAAATTCCTTGCTCAGCACCTTTTCCCATTCCAACCATAATCGCGGTAGGTGTTGCTAAACCAAGCGCACAAGGACAAGCGATAACAAGGACAGTAATCATCGATAAAAGGGCCATTGTAAAAGCATTTTCTTGACCTAAAACTAACCAAGTAATGAACGTTAGAATTGCAATAATAATTACAATCGGAACAAAAACACCTGCAATTTTGTCTACCAATTGTTGAACTGGCGCTTTACTTCCTTGTGCATTTTTAACCGATTGAATAATTTGAGCCAAAAGTGTATCATTCCCTACTTTCAAGGCTTTATATTGAATAGGAGAGTTTTGGTTTAAGGTCCCTGAAAAAACATTTGCATCAATTCCTTTTTCAACTGGAATTGGTTCTCCTGTCAATGAACTTTCATCGATAAAAGATTCTCCCGAAACAATAATTCCATCAACCGCAATTTTATCTCCAGGTTTTGCAATAATCAAATCACCAATTTGTACATCTTCAATTTTCACTTCAACCTGATCTCCATCTTTCACAACCAACACAGTATTAGGTTGTAATCCGATTAATTTCTTGATCGCTTCGGAAGTATTTCCTTTCGCACGTTCTTCCATCAATTTACCAATCAAGATAAAAACGATGATTAAACCAGCAGCTTCAAAATAAGGATGCGCATGCAAACCTTTGCTGTGCCAATATTCTGGAAATAATGTATTGAAAACGCTAAAAAGATAGGCTACACTTGTACTCAAAGTAACCAAAGTATCCATATTAGCCGATTTATTTTTCAATTGTTTCCAAGCACCGACGAAAAATTGTTGCCCAAAAATGAAAAGAATTGGCGTAGAAAGTGCCCACATAATGTAATTTCCGTAAGGCATATCCATAAAAAACATTCCAATAATAAATAAAGGAACTCCAAAAATTAAAGCCCAAATCACTTTATTTTTCAGCGTTTTGTATTTTTCTTCGTGAAGTTGTTCTATTTCTTCATCTTGATTTTTAGACTCATCAATCACCAAATCATAGCCAACTTCTACTAAAGCATTTTTCAAATTTTCTGGAGAAACTAGAGTAGGAATGTACTCTATTTTTCCCATTCCATTTCCGTAATTCACTTCCGCATTTACAACACCTAACTGACGATTAAGATTCGCTTGAGAACTACTCGCACACGAAGCACACGTCATATTGAGAACGGGATACGATTTTTCGACAGAATCTATTTTGAAGTTATTTTGCTTTAAAGTTTCGTAGATTTTAGGGGAAACTTTCCATAATTTCTTTGCCGAAACGTTAATCGTTTTAGCATCTAAATTCACAGCATATTCATCAAGATTTTCTATTTCAGAAAGTAATTTATTGATGAGTTCAACATCTTTTTCTGAATTCAAATTGATAATCGGTATAGTAAGTGTTAGTGCATTCATAACAGTAATTTTATGGGACAAATTTCCAAAGATTTTGGCGAGAAAGTATTATATAATTAGAGGTTAAAGTTACACTTTTTACTAATTACTTTAAGATGATATTAAAACGTTTCACGCCATCATTTTGTTGATAATACAAATAACCTTTGTGCGCTTCTATAATGTTTTTGGAAAGTGTTAAGCCAATTCCTGCACCATCTTTTCGAGTTGTATAAAAAGGTAAAAATATTTTGGAAATGATTTCTTCATCAATCAATTGTCCAGAATCTTGAATAATAATTTGCAATCGATTATCAGTTTGTTTCGATGAAATTTCAATAGATTTAGTTTCTACATTTTCTAATGAATAAATCGCATTTTTGATTAAGTTAATCAAAACTTGTTCAAATAAGATACGATCAATTTCAACTTCAATATTTTGTGGAATTAAATTCTGAAAAACAATATTTTTTTGATGAAATTCAGCCGAAAAAGATTGTTCAATTCCTTGGACAATTTCATACAAATTTTGTAACGATTTAACAGGGTTTGGTAACATGGTCAATTTACGATATTGCTCTACAAACGTCTGTAAATGCTGACTTCTATTCATAATTGTATCCAAACTCAAACGAATATCATCATAATCATTTTTGTCTAAATGATTCGCTTCAAAATAAGTTTTTGTGGTATTTGCTAATGAATAAATAGGCGTCAAAGAATTGATGATTTCATGCGCAATAACTTTCATAATATTCATCCAAGCCTCTTTTTCAGTGGAATCAATCACGCGCTGAATCGAATCAATAAAAATAATCGCATATTCATCATGAGCAATCAACGTTTTTGTGTTCTGAATCAGATAAGTTTGTCGCTCTTCATCATTAATTTGTATGTCAATTGTACTTTTAAAATCATCAAATTCTTTATTTTCTAAAGTTTCACAAAACTGTGGAATCAATTTTTTTAGATAATTCCACGAACTTGATTTTGGAACGCTAAATATCTTTTGAAAATGATGATTGATAAATATAATTTTTCGATCATTTTCTTCTTTTTTAAGAATCAAAAAGCCAAACGGAACTGCATTCAATAATTGATGATAAATGATTTCTTTAGACGAATTTAAAACATGTTCTTCTCTAATTTTATGATATAATTTTAATACAGAATTGTCTTTTTTATATTGATTTTGATTAATATTTAAGCTAAAGTCATTGTACAATAAAGCATCTATAATTTTCTGATTTTTAGAAAGATAATTTTTAGAAAAATGAATTATTTCCGTAATCGAAACAATTGTAATAATACATACAAATGTAAATGAAAACCAATAATTTTTGATTCCAATAAAAGCCAACATAAACAAAAGAAATGCTAAAAAAAGTATTCTGAGTACTAACTGAAAAATAAGAGAATTGCGTTTCATTATTTATAATTCGTAATGTTATATTTTTCTAATTTTCGATATAAAGCAGCACGAGAAACACCTAAATTTTCGGCTGTTTTACTAATATTTCCTTCAAAAAAATGTAAACGTTCTACAATTTTATTTCGCTCTATTTCGTTCAAATTATTTGAATTATCTGTTATTTTTTGAGGAATAAATGTTGTGAAACCTATATTTTCAATCGTAATTTCATTTTCTTCAGCCAAAATAATTGCACGTTCGATTCTGTTTTGCAATTCTCGAATGTTTCCGTTCCAATCGTAGTTTTCTAATTGATGTAAAATTTGTTCATGGATAATAGGTTTTTCTACTTCATATTTATCAACATAAAGTTCTAAAAAATAATCAATCAAAGGTTTAATATCTTCTTTTCGTTCGCTAAGACTTGGCATTGTAACTGAAATTGTATTGATTCGATAATATAAATCTTCCCTAAAACGACCTTCTTTTACTGCATTTTCAAGATTCGCATTCGTAGCAACAATAATCCGAACATCAATTTTTCTTGGTAAACTTTCTCCTAAACGAATAATTTCTTTATTCTGAATTACTTGCAAAAGTTTTGCTTGTAAATGATTTGGTAAATTCCCAATTTCATCTAAAAAAATTGTTCCATTATTTGCTGCTTCAAATCGACCAATTGTATCTTCTTTTGCATCGGTAAACGCACCTTTTTTATATCCAAATAATTCACTTTCAAATAGATTTTCGTTTAAAGAACCTAAATCAACATGAACAAATTTTTCTGTATTTCGAGAAGAATTTTCATGAATTGATTTTGCCAAAACTGATTTTCCTGTACCATTTTCGCCTAAAATCAAGATTGTTGCATCGGTTTTTGCAATTTTATTGGTGATTTTATATACTTTTTCGATACTCGGAGAATTTCCGTAAAACAACTTATTTTCTTTCGCTTCTTTTATTTTCCTCGATTTTCTAAGTTGTTTTATCGCTTCTTTTATAAGATTAACTAATTTATCATTATCCCATGGTTTTAAAATATAATCAATCGCACCAAGTTTTAAACCTTCAACCGCAGTTTCTACACTTCCATAGGAAGTCATTAAAATTACTCTCGTTTTTGGTTGCGCATGTTGAATTTCTTTCAGCCAAAAAATTCCTTCTTTTCCATCTTCATAACCTGTTCTAAAATTCATGTCCATTAAAACAACATCAATTTCATTTTCTACTAAGATTTGAGGAATCTTTTTAGGATCAGAACAAGTGATAATTGTTTCGAATTGGCGTTTCAAAAGTAGTCGACTTGCAATTAATATTTCTTCTTGATCGTCTAAAATCAGTATAGTGGCTAAAGTTTTCTTCATATTCAGTTTTGTCATGTGTCCGTTTCTGAACAAATAAGTGTTCGTTTTCGGACAGTCTATTTTTTATATAATTTTTTAAAAGAATTGATTTCAATGCTTTAAGAAATTATAAATTTTGGGCATATTTATTACGTATTGATAATTAGTAAAATAACCATAAATAAACGGTTGTTTGGTAAATTTAATAAATAATGGATACGAAAATCAATCAAAAAAATAAAAAATATAAACGCCTCGGAATAATTGCTGTAACGACCATAATTTTAGGCGGTTCGAGTTTTTATTTGATGAATCGACCGCGAACTTTAACTGTAAGTGCAAATGAATTGATGATAAAAGACGTTTCTGAAGATTATTTTGAAGATTTTGTTGTTTTTCAGGCACAAATAGAACCAATTAATTCAATCTTTATCAATGTGATAGAAGGTGGTTCTGTTCAAGAAATATTTGTAGAAAATGGTGAGAAGGTGACAAAAGGATTACCAATTGCACGATTATATAATCCGAATACGGAACTTAATTTTTTGACGCAAGAAACGGCAATTATTGAACAAATGAATCAATTAAATGTTGCAAAACTATCTATTCGGAATCAAGAATTAGATCTATCAAAGGATTTTGTAGGAATTGAACACGATTTTAATCAATCAAAATTAGATTATGAACTAAATCAAAAGTTATATGATCGAGAAGTGTTAGCAAAAAATGAGTGGGAGAATACGAAGGAAAAAATGCGCTATCAGCAAGAACGAAAAGCAATTATTCAAAAAAGTTTGGTAAAGGAACGTGAATCAAATTCGATTCAATTAAAGCAAATTAATGAAGCTTTAGCTATCATGCAAAAAAGTCTAGTAACGCTTCGGAAAAACAAACAAAATTTCTTGGTTTTAGCACCTGAAACTGGTCGTTTAAGTTCTTTTGAAGCGACATTAGGACAATCAATAGAAGCAGGAAAAAGCATAGGAAAAGTGGATATTCTAAGCGGTTATAAATTAGTTGCAATGGTAGATGAATATTATTTGGATAGAATTCAAGAAAATCAATATGGACAAATCGAAATTAAAGGAAAAATCATAAAAGTGAAAGTGACTAAGATTTCTCCAGAAATAAAAAATGGAAAATTTAAAACAGAATTAGAATTTATTGATAAAATTCCTGAAAATTTACAAGAAGGTTTATCCGTAGGAGTAAAATTGATTTTATCCGAGAAAGAGAAGAAATTAGTGATTCAGAAAGGTTCCTTTTATACAACCACACAAGGGAAGTGGATTTTTGTTGTTAATAATGATAAAGCAACACGAAGAAAAATTGAATTAGGAAGAGAAAATCCGAGTGTTTATGAGATATCCTCAGGATTAAAAGTAAATGAAAAAGTAATTATTTCGAATTACGAAGATTATAAAGAAGTACAAGAATTAACGATAAAAAAATAATAACACACAATTTTAGCTGTCATTTCGAGCTTATCGAGAAATCTATAAAATACAGATTCCTCATTTCGCTAAAAGCTATGTTCGGAATGACAAAAAATAAATTAAAAAAATAACATCATGATTAAAATAGAAAACTTATCAAAAATATTTATCACAGAAGATATTCAAACAAAAGCGTTGAATGAGATTAATTTAATAATCAATTCTGGAGAATTTATTTCCATTATGGGCCCTTCAGGTTGTGGAAAATCAACTTTATTGAATATTATTGGATTATTGGATTCTTTCAATGGAGGAAGTTATACCTTGAATAACCTTGAAATGTCTAATGCAAACGAATCGAAACGCTCTCAAGTTAGAAAAGAAAACATAGGATTTATCTTCCAAAATTTCAACTTAATTGATGAATTATCAGTTTATGATAATATCGAATTACCTTTGATTTATTCTAAAGTTTCGAACTCGGAACGAAAAAAACGAGTGCAAGAAATTGCCGAAAAATTAAACATTGTCCATCGTTTGCAACATTATCCACAGCAACTTTCTGGTGGTCAGCAACAACGTGTTGCAGTAGCAAGAGCTTTAGTGATTAATCCTAAAATAATTTTGGCTGATGAACCAACAGGAAATTTGGATAGTATTAATGGAAATGAAGTCATGGAGCTTTTGACCGATTTGCATGCGCAAGGATCTACAATTTTGATGGTGACACATTCGGCTCATGATGCGGCTTACTCTGATAAAATTATTACCATGAAAGATGGTGAAATTCTTTCTGAAAAAATGAATCAGAAAAATGTAAATGTTTTTGAGAAAACTAAAATTTAAATTCAATGCTAAAAAATTGGCTTAAAATATACTTAAGAAATACGATCAAGAATAAAGGGTTTACATTTCTTACAATTCTTGGTTTAGCTATCGGAATTGCTGGTGTTATTTTTTCGACTTTATATTGGAAAGATGAAACGAGTTACAATCAATGGAATCCGAATATTGGTCGCGTATTTGAAACATTAACTGTATTTCAGAGAGGTGGAGAAACTTGGCCTACAAGTGTTGAACCTTTGCCTCGTTACTTAAAAGAAAAATCAGATAAGATAGAAAGTTATTGTTGGTTTGAAGGTTGGTATGGGCAAGAAACTTATTACGTCAATAATAAAAAAGTTTATGTTACTGGAATTACTAGTACAGATCAGAATTTTTTTGATTTTATTCCATTCAAGTTTATAAAAGGAAGTGTAGATGATTTTCGCAAAAACAGATATGGTGTTGCAATAGAAGAGAGTGAAGCAATCAAAATCTTTGGTAAAGAAAACCCTGTAGGGAAAATCTTGACAACATATGATGGAATAAAGATGCCGATTTATGGTGTTTTTAAAGCAGAAAAATACACAAGCTTTCAACCTAAAATGGTTATTTCTAATATTTATTCACGTTTAGAGGATATTAAGGATAACTGGGGAAATTATGGCACAGGACTATTTATAAAGCTTAAAAATCCTGCAGACAAACTAGAAGTAGAGAAACTGGCTACACAATTATTTTATGAGAATAATACAGTTAAAAATGCGCAACGAGAAGGAGTTTCAGTAGAAGAATTTTCAAAGATATACGAACCTGTTAAAGTACAATTACAGCCTTTAAAAGATTCGAGATTAAATGCCAAAGTTTCAAGACTTCCGGAAGGAATGGGAAACAAACTGTTTTTACAGATTAACCTGGGATTATCTTATCTGATTTTAATTTTATCCATCATCAATTATATTAACCTTTCCACTGCACAAGCAATTAGAAGAGCAAAAGAAGTAGGAATCAGAAAAGTGGTTGGAGCAACCAAACGAAATATTGTTGTCCAATTTATTGTAGAAACAACCATTACAACTGTTTTGGCATTTGTGGTTGCTTTGACTTTGGTTGAAGTAGGTTTACCCAGTTATAATCAGCTGATTGACAAAAACCTGGAAATAGAAATTATCCCGTTTATCCCATATCTTGTAGCGATTTTCATTGTAGTTGTGATTATTGCCGGAATTTTTCCTGCCATTTATGTGTCAAATTTTAAAGAGCTTAACGTTCTAAAAGGGAATTTTTCAAGAAGCAAGAATGGAATTTGGTTACGAAATGGAATGTTGATTTTACAATTTTCTATTGCTACATTCTTTATTGTAGCTGGAACTCTTGTTATTCAACAAATGAATCATATTGCAAAAAAAGATTTGGGATTTTCAGGAGATCAAGTGATTAGTATTCCGTTTAAAAGACAGGATTTAGGAGAAAATAAGTTCAATTTTTACGAAAGTTTCCAGCAAGATTTAGCAAAAATTAAAGGCGTACAAAGCATTAATGCAACGGCATTTAAGTTTGGTTCCGGTGGAGCAATATCCAACACAAGTTTTAGAGTAAAAGATAAACAATTGGTAACAGATAATATGGCGATTGACTTTGGCTTTCTAAACATGATGAAAATTGAAGTAAAAGAAGGACGAGATTTAGATCCTAAAATCTCATCTGATACAATTTCCAGTGTTCTTATTAATGAAACCGCAAAAAAACATTTTGGAGAAACATTAAAGTTAAATGACGAGTTCGATTGGAATAATCAAAAATTAAAACTGGTTGGAGTAATAAAAGATTTTAATTTGGGAGAGCCACAGGCTAAGATTAGACCAATGATGTTTTTTCATTTTAAAGTTGTAAAGTGGATGCCTTCCAATCTTCAAAATATACTGATTAAAATAGACACAGAAGATACAAAAGAAACCATCGATAACATTGAAACGTTTTGGAAAGCTAAAGTTAATCAAGATTATCCATTTGAATATGAATTTGTTGATAAGCAATTTGCTCGTTCGTATGAGAATTACACAAAACAAGAGAAAATGTTCAAAATTCTAAATGTTATTGTGATTACAATCGCATTATTTGGATTGTTTGCGCTTTCATCTTACACAATCGAACGTAAATACAAAGAAATTTCTTGAATTATTCTTACGGAACTTTTTATGCGCAGAAAATTAAGAGTTTGGCGGATACTAATTTTCAGTTTGGAAATCAATTAAAAGACAACAAAAGTCAATATATTGGATTGAATCTTTCTATTCCAATTTATTCGAGAGGAAATACAGCGCAACAACGAGAATTGAAAAAAATTGAATTACAATTAAATGAAGTGCAAAAAGATAAAGAGGAAAAACGATTAAATGATCTCGTTAATCTTGAAATAAAAAAATTAAATTTATTGAAAGATTTGACCAATTCTTTAATTGAAATTGTAAAAACTTCTGAACAATCTTTTGAAACCACAGAAACAAAATATAAGTTTGATAAAGTTGATGCTTCTGTTTACAAATCGTCTAAAAATCAAGTGTTAAAATCAAAATATAATGAACTCAATAATAATTTGAGTCAAGTATTTATTCAAAATCAATTAAAAATTTTAGTTGAAAATTAAAACTATACAAAATAAAAAACGACTCAATTATTGAGTCGTTTTTTATTTATAATTTCTCCCGACCTGAAATAGCGATACAATAAAGAAATCGTTATTATGGAAGAAAGAAG
>NZ_DDBA01000023.1:0-74054 GCF_002333005.1 Empedobacter sp. UBA2044 | reverse complement strand
AGGATATGACGTACCCACAATTATACAAAATAAAAAAGGCTCCTAATGGAGCCTTATCTATTTTATTATATTATGTTATTTCTTTACAGCATCACCTTGTCCACTTCCTGTAACGGTAGCCAAAATATATTTAAAATAATTAGAAATAGACATGGTTTGATACATTTCAGCGTCTAATTTTGCTAATTTTTCAGGAGTTGACATATCTACATTATTAATTTGCCCTAAACCTGTAATTCCTGGTAAATAATTAAACACACCTCTTTTCTCACGCTCTGCAATTAATTCTGTTTGATTAAAAAGGCAAGGTCGCGCTCCAACTAAACTCATATCTCCTTTTAATACATTAATTAATTGAGGTAATTCATCTAATTTAGATTTACGTAAAAAAGCACCAAATTTTGTAAATTGTGCTTGAGAGGCCAAATGTGATGCAACCGATTTGGTATTTACATCCATTGTACGAAACTTAATCAGTTTAAAGGGTTTTTTACTTTTCCCAACTCTTTCTTGCATAAAAATAGGAGAACCTGTATCGAATAAACCGATGATGTATAAAATAATACCGATTGGCCAAAGGCATAAAATGCCAAAAAATGAAAATAGAAAATCGAATACTCTTGTCATAATTGTTAGTTATTAGTTAATAATGAATGGTTATTGGTAAAATGGTTATTAGTTACTAATTACTGGTTACTAGTCACTAGTTACTAACCCCTAATTACTAATCACTAACCCCTAATTACTAATCACTAACTCCCAGTCTTAAAGCTTTTAATAGTTTTAATAATTCCTTCTTCTGCTGACAAAGGTAATTGTTTAATATTTAAGGCTGATTTAATCTTTTGATTTGAAACAACGTAACTCTCCGTTAACTTCTTTAATCGTTCTGAATTTAATGGAAAGTTAATAAGATCTCCACACTTTGCTACCTTCTCAAATAATCCCTTAGGTATTGATAAAAATTTAGCCTTACGGTCTAATGCTTTATTCATTGCTACAATTAACTGATTTGTTGATAAGGATTGATCATCAGCAAAATGATAAACACCAGACGCTATCTCCGAATTGATTAACATTTTATGCACCAAATACGATAAATTATCAATACTTAGAAACGAACGGTTATTCTCGAAAGCCGACAACGGCCATGGAATTCCTTTTTCCACTACTTTATATAATAAGTTTAAGTTTCCTTTATTGCCAGTACCGTGTATCATACATGGACGGACAATAAAAAGTCTTTTCCTTTCTGGCAATTGCTGATTCAATAAATATTCTTCTGCTTCAAATTTAGATTTTCCGTAAGGTGTTAATGGATTTGGTATAATATCTTCTTTCACTATGTCATCTGCCGTATCTGCTACAGCTTTTACTGAACTAAAAAAGAAAAAATCTTTAATCTCTGACTTTAAAAATTCCTGGAATAATTCGATTGTAAGGTCTCTATTAATTTTAAAATATTCTGATTCATTCGAAACATTTTCTAAATCATGAGCTTTACCTGCAAGATGAATAATAGCATCAGCACTTTTATCTAATGCTACAGTCCAGTTATTCTCTCTTAAAGATAAGCCTTGTACAGTTTGGTTATTTTGTGTAAGATAAGCTGACAGATTTGCTCCAACAAAGCCAGATGCACCAGTTATTGTGATTTTCATATTTTATTCGAAAGATTTTAGATAATCTACAACTTTATAATCCTTATATCTAACAAAATCAAGATTGACAAACTTTGAATTCTTTTTAAATTCAGAAATAATATGACTAAGTTTACCATTCTTAAATTTAGACAATTTTGCATTCTCTATGTAGTTATATTGAAGGCTTAATAATTCTTTAGTAATTCTTTTTTGTTGTTCTTCTGTTTTAGCAGCAGAAAGTGCTTTTGTAAAAAACGCTTTATAGTTTTCATAATTTTTATAAGTGTCAAATGAAGCAGTATTATAATCCTCCCAGTTCGATAAAAAGAATTTACCTTTATTATTTTGATATACTACAGTAAGATATAAATATAAATTTTCCCATCCAGGTCCATAGTAATTTTTCATAAACTCTTTAGTTACCACTTCGCTGTCTACATTTACATTCCATAACATTTTACTTAATAAGTATGATTTTAATTCAGCAAATTCTCCTACCTGCTCACCTACTCCTTGCATAAAAACTCCTTTAACCTTGTAGTCTGAAAACTTTTTCAATGTTTTTTGAAAAGTCTGAATATTAGGAAACGGGCTAAT
Source organism: Empedobacter sp. UBA2044 (assembly GCF_002333005.1). Lineage (NCBI taxonomy): Bacteria > Pseudomonadati > Bacteroidota > Flavobacteriia > Flavobacteriales > Weeksellaceae > Empedobacter > Empedobacter sp. UBA2044. The sequence continues at coordinate 71,814 of NZ_DDBA01000023.1, read as the reverse complement.
TGTATTAAAAAAGTTTACAGTATAATCCCATATAAAAATATTATCTGATACTTGACTCCATTTTTTAAAAGCATTATATGTTATTACTGATTTTTCATCTTTTGCTTCTCCAAAAGAATAAAATCGATCATAATCTGCTATGCAAAACATAATTTCTATATTTTTTCGAGGAATTACTCTTTTAGGAGGTTTCATACTTTGATTAAAAGCCAAAGTACTTATTGTAACATTTGGATAATCAGAAGCTAATTTATTTACGAAAGGAATTAATATCTCTGAAAAATCATTATCATTAGTAATTTTTGATCGGCAAAGATTACATTGACAAACATGCCTATTATCATTTTGGCTAAATGACCAATTTTTTATTTCAGGGTTTTGTTTTATTTTTTGTGCTAATTCATTCTTTACAATTTCATAAACTTCTGGTTTACTTAAACATAATTGATCTTTTATTCTTTTACCATTAACTTCAGCAAAATATTCAGGGTGGCTATTAAAATATTTTTGCGGACTTACAAAATCGTCAAATGAATGAGCGTACAGCTTTCTGCCTTCAAAAGCATAATTAATTTTATGAAAATCAGCATAATCAGTATGTTGTAAAAAATCATTTGAATAGATTGACCTAAATTCAAATGAAGGAGTTGATCTTTTGTAGTAGTTGGGCTTTATTATTATAGATTCTAAACCTTCTGTCTTATCTTGATAAGTATACCATTTTACCTTTAATTCATCCTCAATAAAAGTACTAACAGCATATAGTGTCCCTTTTTCATTTCCACCTTGAAAACTAATTACCCCATTCTTATTCTGGATAATGAATTCACAGGGTTTTAAATTATCAACAGTACTTATTTCTATCGCGTTTATAGCTTTATTTGAAGTATCTAATAGCTTAACATTATTATTTAAATAGCTTAATAATATCTTTGAAGCTTCTAAATTTTTACTTTTATACTTTTCTCCTAAAACAATATTGTAATTACGATTTACATTTTGTTGATTATTTTGACCACAACTTATAGTAACAAAAAACAATAAGCTAATTAATAAGTTTACTCTTAACATTTTCTATTGTCTTTCTATTAATAATTCTTCTATTCTTATCAAAAAACCAGCCCCATTTATTAAAATAATGTTTAAATGATTTTAAAAATATTTTAAAGAGCTTTTTACTTTTGTTCGCACCAGACTCATATCCGTGATATACAGAAGCTTTTGGATAGTAAATAGTTTTGTATTTTTGATTCATTCTTCTTGATAAATCCCAGTCTTCAAAGTACATAAAAAACACATCATCATAAACTCCAATTTCCTTTATTGCCTCTATATTTAGTAAAGTAAAGCAGCCTGATAAAATGGGAGCCTCATATATTAAGTCCTTTTGAACATTTCTTAATTCATATTTATTTATAAAAGGTTTATAAATAAATCGAGGTTTTTTCAATTTTCGAAGAATTACACTAAAAGGAGAAGGTAGTAGTTTAGGTAAATTTTGTACTGTACCATCCAAGTTAAGTATTTGAGGCATCATCATTCCAATTTTACTATCTTTCTTCATATATTCTACCATTTTTGAAACTACATCTTCTTTAAAATAGACATCAGGATTTACAATAAAATGGTATGAAACATTATTTTTAATGGATAAATCTATTGCAACATTGTGAGATGCACCAAAACCAGGATTGCTTGGATTATGAATATAAATCACATTAAGTTTCTTCTCAAAATAAAAACTTAATGCATTTGTTGGCGAATTATCAACAATATAAATTTGTATATCTGTTTGTACCTTTCCAAAAGATTTGAGCAATAAATCTAGATCTTTATGAGATGTATTATATGTTACAATTGATATATTAATCATAAATTAAATAAGAATTAAATCTAACAAATAACCCATTCTTGAGTATTAAAATCAAATGTTTTAATAACTCTAGCAGGTGAACCAACTGCTATTGAATAAGGAGGTATATTTTTAGTAACAACACTCATAGTCCCAATAATAGCACCTTTACCAATTGTTACTCCTGGCAATATAGAAACAAATTCTCCAAGCCAAACATTATCTTCAATTTTAACTGGATTTGTATAAATTTTTCTAGATTTAGGTATTGTTAATGGAGAATCATGCATCTCACTTCCACTATAATTACCATGATTATGATCTGTAATGAATACTTTACTTGCAATCAATACATTATCTCCGATTTCAACACATTCAACAGCAGCAATGTGTACATCATCATTTATCTCAACATTTGCACCTATTTTTATTAGAAACTTATTGGAATTATTAAAATCAAAAGCATCTAAGCGACAATTAAAACCTGTTGTAAATCCTTTGTCTATTTCTATAAACCTTTTTCCTCTAACTCTGAAAGGGAAACGTATAATTCGAGCATTCTTAAATAAAAAGTATCCCCGTATTTTATAAATAAACAAAAGTAATATTTGAATTAAAGAATAATTTTTCATTTTATTAAAAACTTAAATGTGTTTAAAACTCTAAAAAAAAGTAATCTAAAATAAACCCAAAATAGCTTAAAGTTTAGTTTTAATAAATAAAAAAAACTTGCTAAAATTGGTCTTATAAAGAAATAGGGCAGTAATGAAAAAAGTTTATATTTTTCCAAAATATAAATAAAACCTAAACTATATGAGGTAATTCTATTATAAATAGAATTACTATCTAAGTTTCTAAAAGAATTCATCTTCTCTGGATGATAATTATACAAGATACTAGAATAATAAAACTTTTCTCCTTTATTGTTTAATCTAATAAATAAATCAAAATCCTCACAACTACCATAAACAGCACCAACACCTAACTTCTCGTCAAAATTTATACTAATAACATTTCGTTCATAATTAATTATTTGATTTGGGGATCCTATCATATAATGATTTTTGTAATTTAACAGTTCTCCTTCTTTTAATTTTTTTCCTAAGTATAATTTTTTATCTGAGTTTTTACAATAAATTGGTATAATGAAATTATCACCTGATTCAGTAACGTTATTAAAATTCTCAAAGAAAGAAATATCAAAAGTTGAATCATCATCAGGAAACATGATATATCTAGAATTTATATTATTTTTTGATAAAAACTTCAAACCAATATTTCTTGCTTTGGAAAGAGACATTTTACCAATTTCTACCACTTCTATATCAAATTTATACTCCGAAATCTCTAATTTTACATCTTGCGATAAAATGAGAACAAACAGATTAAAATCTTCTATAATATTTATAGAATTTAACAATTCGAATATATAATTATTATTTTGATGGGTGGTTAGAAAAATTAAGTCATATTTATCTTTGTACTTCATTTAAAGACTTATTTTTAATATTTATTGTGAGTAAAAATGGAATAATTAAAAAGATTATATCTGAAAATCCTTTAAAATTTAAAATAAAAAAATATATAAGAAGCATCCAGAAAGTAACTTTATATATAGGATATCTTTTTATACTTTTTCTTATAATAAAATAGTGAGTGATGAAATAAATTACTGTTCCAGGAATACCGAAGTAATATAGAAGTCTAATCCATCCAATATCAGTTCCTTTATAATAATAATCAGAACCTACTCCCATAAATCTTCCATCACCTATTACATATGTTTCCAATTCGGTTGGCCAAATATACATTTCATTCATTTGGTTTAATGATGCAGAGTTGGCATTTCCTGTTTCAAAAAAATTAATAAATAAATCAAAACCGAAGTCAAATAATTGATTAAATTTACTATTATCTGAATGGAACAAACTTATATTTACAAAATAAACTAAAAACAATAGTAAAATGAAATATGCTATTAATTTCCATTTGTCTTTTGTTTTTATTTTTATTTTTTTTTGAAAAGGATTAAAATACAGCAACATTGATAAACAGAAACCAATAACTGTAGTTCTTGCAGCCATCATTCCTATTAAAAAAATTACAAAATAGGTTAACCAAAGAAATACACGCTTAGAAGGAGTATAATTTTCTTTTTTTAACAGTGATGCTAATAATATTAATGCATAGCCATTTACTATACCAAATGCAAAAAATTTTATTCCAAAACCGACTAATCGAAGTTCCAAGGCTTCTTCTAATTTATCCTTATCTAAATCAATAAATACTTGAATTGAATTTAAAAAATCTGCTACTGGGCTATAGAAAAACATTACAAATGCTAAAAAACTCTGAATTAAAACAATATAAATAATTCCCTCTGAAATTACCTTAAAATAGTTATTACTAGAAACTTCTTTTTTTATTAAAAAAAAATTAAATGTAAAATAGGATGCTAAAAATATTAACAATAAGGAAAATGAATACCCTACAAATTGATAGTCGTTAGTAATATTAACAAGAGTAGAAAATAAAGAAACTAAACTCAATAAAATTAGTATAAACATAAGCTTCAAAAAATCAGAATTAAAACTTAGTTTTTTCTTGATATTTAGGAAAAACAAACAAAGACCCAAAATAGCTAATACAACCCTTGTTCCAATTCCAAAAGGAAGTCCAATAAACTGGATGGAATATATATAAAGAAATAAAATGATGTATTGCGATATTTTTAATAACATTGGTCTAAACTTTTTCTATAATACTCTAGTGTTTCGCTAGCTATATTTTTAATATTAAATTTCATTGCTGTTTCTTTGGCATTCTCTCCTATAGATTTGAACTTTTCTTTATTATTCATTAAAGAAATAATTTTGTTTTTTAATTCGTCTTCCTTCTTTAAATCAAATAGAAAACCATTAAAATTATCCTGTATAACTTCTTCAAACACATCAATATTTGAAGCAATCACAGGGAGCTTAAAATACATCTTTTCAATTAAAGAAAGACCAAATCCTTCAAATTCAGATGGAAAAACTGAAAAATCAGCTATTTTTAAATAACTTGAAACATTTGTTGTAAAACCAATAAAAAAAATATTTGTTTGTAAGCTTTTTGACACTACTAGATTTTGTAATTCATTTCTTAATTTACCATCTCCAACAAACAACATTTTAATATCATATCCTTCTTTCTTCATTTTATGAATTTGATTTATAACTAAATGATGTTTTTTTCCATTATCTAATCTTGACACATATATGCCAACAAAATCATGATCAGAAAATTTAAAATCAGCTCTTTGTATTGTTATTAATTCTTGTTCAAATAATTTAAAATTTACTCCATTTGGTATATATTTATTATTTGCGTAATAATCTTTAAAATGAAAAACATTATTATCATACACCGATCTTGAAATTGAAACTAGATAAGGCTTATTTAGTTTACTAGCTAATTTTTCAATTGAAAGTCTAAATTTGTTTAGAATTCCTTTATTCTCATAAAATAGCCCACTTGTATGAACCGTTCTAAAAGATTTGCTCCTAAACCCTCCAACATTACATACTAATGTTAAAAAAAGGAAATAATGATAATACAAATGATTGTGAATTATATCTGGTTTAATACTTTTTAATTTACTTTTCAATAAGAAAAAACCTATAATCCATAATTTAATTAATCCAAAAATATTTGAACTAAATGGTAGTTCTATTAAATTGATGTTAGGATGTAAAATATCTTTCTGTAAATTATTATCATTTGATAAAGTAATTATAACTACACTTTCACTTCTTGCTAATTCATTACATAATTCAATGACGACCTTTTCTCTACCTCCAATTGTTAGAGAATTAAGTACATGTACTATTTTCACTATCTTTTTTTCATTTTTTGATTTATACTAAATAAAAATTTGAAGCAAATTGAATAGTATTCAATGAACTTTCTTGAACATTTTTTCATTACAAAAAAAGTGATTTTATCTCTTTTTGGTAAAATAACATTACCTTCAATTTCTTTAGTTTCAGGATATAAATCAAGAACATAACTTATTAAATCTTTATTGACTTTTATAATTAATTCCAATTTTTTCCTCAATTTACATTCAAGTAAACTCAAACGATAATGATCATCTAAATTATTATTAACAAAAAAAGAATCTAACGATGAAATTACCGTTTCTAAATTATTGATATATTTTAAATTTATATTTTTTGTATAAGATTGAGAATTAAATTGAACATAATGATATAAATATTTATTTACTTTACTTATGGAATTGGCATAAAAAACCAACTTTGGTATAACTGTAAAATCTTCACCTAAATTAACACCTTCAATTGTTCTAACAGAATTCTTTACGTACAAATCTCTTTTTATTAACTTATTCCAAACACATGTCATAGTCTGTCCTGACAAAAGCAGGTTTAAAAATTCAAACTTATCTTTTACATCAATATTTTGAATAACTTTCATAGAGGTTTCAGGCCACTCCATAATAAAATCACAAACAACTATATCTGAATTCTCTTCAAAGGCTTTATTATATAACAATTCAATAGCGTTTAATTCTAAATAATCATCACTATCTACGTGCAAAATATAATCTCCACTAGCATTTTGAACCCCAGTATTTCTAGCACCTGCTAACCCTTTATTAGCATCATGATTAATAATTTTTACTTGAGCTTTTCTATGCGAATATCTTTCAAGCGTGTTTATTAGAATATCTATAGAGTTATCAGGAGTACAGTCATTCACAAAAATATATTCAATATCTTGAAATGTTTGATCAAATAAAGAAATTGCACAACGTTCAATGAACTTTTCTACTCCATAAATTGGAACTAAAATGGAAACTTTTGGGTTTACAATCATAGCATTTTGTGTTTTTTGCTTACAAATTTACAATAAAGAATTTCAGTTATTCCAGATAAAGCCATTGCGGCACCAAAAACTAAAATATTTTGATATAACAATAAACCAATAGTTGTATATAAAGCAAAGCTAACTAAGGCTATTAATTGGTTTTTGGTAACCAAAAAATATTTATTGTTAGGAATAAAAACAAAACTAATATATGCTCCAACAACTAGCCAAGTCATTACAGTAACACTTAATAAAATTGATAACGGATAAGCTGATAACATATCTATTCCACCCATAAATTGTACAATCCACTTTCCAAATAACCCAATAAAAACAATGACACTTAAAGAAATAAGTGTTTCTAGATTAATCAATTTTTTAATTTTATCTTTATCAATATTATTGATTAATTTCGGGAAAATTGCTCCATTAATACTCATAAAAATGGTTCGAGGTACAATGATTATTTTACTGGCTAAATCATAAATCGCAACATCTTTCATTCCAAAAAAGGAACCTATGATAATTACGATACTTTGTTCTTTAAACACTCCTGCTGAAGTGCTTAAGAAAAAAGGTAAAGCATCTTTAAACCATATTCTAAGTTCACCATAATTTACAAAGGTAACTTTTAAATGATGTTTGAAAGTTATTATTAAAAAAGCTATTAGTCCACCTAAAATACTGCTTAAAGAGACAATTAAAGCGTAAATATTTAAATCATCAGCATTCTTAATTATGAGAAAAATAGCAGGAAGTGATAATAACTTTAATCCTAATTGTATATAGGTTACTATTTTCATTTTTTGAATTGCCTGAAAATACCATTGTGGAAAAATTATAAATGAAATAATCTGTGTAAAACAAATTAAAAACAATTGATAATTATTTCTAAATAATGGAATGAGAAAACATAAAAACATTAAAACTACACTTGCTAAAATAAATAAATAAAACTTAGCTGTTAAGACACAAGAAAGTGTTTTTTGCAATGATTTTTTATCATCAACATTTAATGCAATAGCCTTCGTAGCAGGTAAATCAAAACCAAAATTAACTAAAAAGATAAAGTACGTAGTTATAGACATCGCAAAAACAAAAAGACCATAGCTTTCTAATCCCAAAGTCCTAATCAAAAAAGGATATATTAATAAATAGAAAAAAGAATTTAACACTTGTAAGATGGTCATAAAAAAATAGTTTTCAATTATTTTCTTATTATTCTTTAATAATGAAAAAACATTTTTTACTTTAGGTTTTAGATAACTCATCGATCTATTTACAAATATTTATTAAATACTCCCCATAACCACTTTTCTTTAATGGTTCAGCTACTTTACATAATTGTTCCTTACTAATATATCCCATACGATATGCGACTTCTTCAATCGCACCAATTTTCATTCCTTGACGTTCTTCGATTACTTGAACAAACTGCCCGGCTTGCATCAACGAATTGATTGTCCCAGTATCTAACCAAGCGGTACCTCGATTGAAAACACCTACTTTCAATTTACCTCTCTTCAGATATTCAGCGTTAATATCGGTAATCTCTAATTCTCCTCGAGAAGAAGGTTGAATGTTTTTGGCAATTTCTACCACGTCGTTGTCATAAAAATACAATCCCGGAACAGCATAATTTGATTTTGGTTCAGATGGTTTTTCTTCAATAGAAACAACTTTATTGTCTTTATCAAATTCAACAACACCATAACGTTCAGGATCAGAAACTTGATAAGCAAAAACTACTCCTCCATTCGGATCTGCAGAATCTTGTAACAATTTAGACATTCCAGAAGCATAGAAAATATTGTCGCCTAATATTAATGCTACTTTATCATTTCCAATAAATTCTTCTCCTATTATAAAAGCTTGTGCCAAACCATCTGGACTTGGTTGTTCTTTATATGAAAATTTACATCCGATTTGAGAACCATCTCCTAATAATTTTTCAAAATGTGGTAAATCGTGAGGAGTAGAAATAATCAAAATCTCATTAATTCCCGCCAACATCAACGTTGATAATGGGTAATAGATCATTGGTTTGTCATAAACCGGCATCAACTGCTTACTTACAGCCAACGTCAATGGATGTAATCGCGTTCCTGAGCCTCCGGCTAATATTATTCCTTTCATGTTTTTTTTGTTGTTAAAACGGTTAGATGGTTAAAGGGTGAACGTGTAAACGTGTGAACTTGTCACTTCTTCACTTTTTCACTTGTTAACCTCTTCACTTGTTAACTTGTCAAATTGTGAACTTGTAAAATTGTAAACGTGTAAACTTCTTCACTTGTTAACTCTTTCACTTCTTCACCTCTTCACTTGGTAACTTGTTCACTTGTTAACCTCTTCACTTCTTCACTTTTTCACTTCTTCACTTGTTAACTTCTTCACTCCTTCACTTCTTCACTCCTTCACTTGTTAACCTTCTTCAATATCCCTTTTCAATGATTCGATTAATTTTAAGAGCATTCTTTTGATGTGTAAAAATTGTGTATCAAAATCATCTAAATTACTTATATAATTTAATCTTTTAGATATTTCTAATTGTGTTTCAATTTCATTCAATGAGCCTAAAGCGATGTACAAAAAATGAATAAATTCTTTTTTACTTTTTCTTCCAGCTCCTTCCGCAATATTAGAAGGGACAGATACTGATGCTCTTCTTAATTGGTTTGTCAAACCAAATTGCTCTTCTTTTGGGAAGCAATCTGTAATAGAATAAATATTTGTGACCAGATCTAATGATTTCTGATATACTAATAAATCCTTATGGCTCTTCATGATTTTTTTTTATGAACGTGTGAACTTGTTTACTTGTTTACTTGTTAACTCCTTCACTTGTTAACTCCTTCACTTGTTAACTCCTTCACTTGTTAACTCCTTCACCTCTTCACTCCTTCACTTCTTCACTTGTTTACTTGTCAACTTGTGAACTTGTAAACTTGTGAACTTGTTAACTCCTTCACTTCTTCACTTCTTCACTTGTTAACTTCTTCACTTGTTAACTCTTTCACTTTTTCACTTCTTCACTTGTTTACTTGTCAACTTGTGAACTTGTAAACTTGTGAACTTGTTAACTCCTTCACTTCTTCACATGTTCACTTGTTAACCCCTTAACTTTAAATTCCTCAAACGACTGCGCCTCTTCATCTTTCTCCGAAATAATCATTTTATCTGTTGGAATTTGCCAATCTATATTCAGTTCGCTGTCTAAAGGGTTAACGCCGTCTTCTGACTCTTTATTATACCCATTGTCACATTTATAGAAAAATGTAGCTGAATCAGAAATCACCGAAAAACCATGTAAAAAGCCTCTCGGAATAAACAATTGTTTTTTATTTTCTGCAGATAATTCAACCGCAACTGATTGACCATAGGTTTCAGAACCTGGACGAACATCAACTGCAACATCAATTACAGCACCTTCTACCACACGAACTAACTTTGCTTGCGCATGTTCTCCTGCTTGCATATGTAATCCACGAACTACCCCGTAAGAAGATTTAGACTGATTATCTTGAACAAAAGTTGGTTTGTATCCCAAAATTTCTTCCAATTTATTCTCGTTGTATGATTCGAAGAAATAACCTCTCGAGTCTTCAAAAACAGTTGGTTCTAAAATAAAACAACCTTTTAATTTCGTTTCTGTTGCTTTCATTTAATTGTCAATATTGTTTTATAATGTTAATAAAGTTGATAAGGTTATAAAAGGTTGATAAGGTTAGATAGATATAAAAAGGTTAATCTATTCTCAATGATTTAATCAATTTAGAAAGCATACTTTTTATATAATTTATACTCTTTTGAAATTGTATTAAATTACCAATAAATCCTAATCGAAAAGCTATTTCCAAATGCGTTTCAAGTTCACTTACTGAACCTAGCGCAATATAAAGAAAACGTATAAACTCAGCTTGACTTTGTCGACCTGCTCCTTCTGCAATATTACTTGGGATAGAGACCGCACTCCGTTTCATTTGACTTGTCAATCCGTAAAGTTCTTCTTTAGGGAAAATTTTTACAGTTTCATAAATACAGACGACTAAATCCATAGATTCTTGTCAAACTTTTAATTCTTTATGACTAGCCATATTTTTTAAAGTTTTATATGTGTGGTGGTAAAAAAGGCTTAAGTTGAAATGAGAAAATAGAGAAATGGGGAGAACTAACTTTCTTAACTTTCTTAACTTTCTTAACTTTATTAACTTTCTTAACTTTCTTAACTTTCTTAACCTTATTAACTATTAATTATACTGTTTTTCGTAATAATTTTGGTAATCGCCAGACGTTACATTGTCTAACCATTCTTTGTTTGATAAAAACCAATCAATTGTTAGACTCAAACCTTGCTCAAACGTCACACTTGGTTTCCAGCCTAATTCCTCGTTGATTTTTGTTGCATCAATAGCATAACGTAAATCGTGACCGGGACGATCTTTTACGAAGGTGATCAATTGTTCTGAAGTACCTGCTTCTTTACCCAATTTTTCGTCCATTTGTTTACACAATTCTTTCACCAAATCGATGTTTTTCCACTCATTGAAACCTCCTACATTGTAAGAACCTCCATTTTTTCCTTCATGGAAAACTAAATCAATCGCCTTGGCATGATCGATTACAAATAACCAATCGCGCGTATATTTTCCATCTCCATAAATTGGAAGTGGATTATTATTTAAAATATTATGAATACACAACGGAATTAATTTTTCTGGGAAATGATTTGGACCATAATTGTTCGAACAATTCGTCATCACAATTGGTAAACCATAGGTGTCATGATAGGCTCTTACAAAATGATCCGAAGATGCTTTTGAAGCCGAATAGGGTGAATGCGGATCATAAGACGTTTCTTCCGTAAAAAAACCTTCATCACCTAATGCACCAAAAACCTCATCTGTCGAAACATGGTGAAAACGTTTTCCTTCGAAATTATTGTTCCAAATTGTTTTTGCAGCATTCAAAAGATTAACCGTACCAATCACATTCGTCATCACAAAATCTAACGGATTTGTAATCGAACGATCTACGTGAGATTCGGCAGCTAAATGGATTACTCCATCTGGTTGATGTTTTTCAAAAACCTCTAAAATATGTTTCGCATCCGTAATATCTGCCTTTACAAATGTATAATTAGGCTGATTTTGAATATCTTTTAAATTTTCTAAATTTCCTGCATACGTCAACGCATCAAGGTTGATGATTTTTGTTTCAGGATAGTTTAAGACAAATTCTCTTACAACGTGAGAACCGATAAATCCAGCTCCACCTGTAATTAAAATAGTTTTCATAGTATTTTATAGTCGTTTATCAACTTCTTCTTTAGGCAAAGCCCCTTTTACATCATAAATCACTCCGTTTTCTTTTAAATAATCCGTTAACTGAAGATTTAAAAATTCGTCGTGTGAAACAGTCAAGATAATGGCGTCGAATTGGCGAACTGGTGAATTAGTGAACTGGAAAACCTGATCCAATGTATTACAAAAAGTTATTCCGTATTCATGGTTTACCTCATCTGGGTTAGCCCAAGGGTCTAACGTTGTCACCTCTATTCCATATTCTTCTAAAGCATGTATCACATCAATTGCTTTTGAATTTCGTATATCGGGGCAATTTTCTTTAAAGGTAATTCCTAAATTGAGAATTTTCGCGCCTTTAACTTTGATATCGTTGTTAATTAACAATTTAACAACCTGAGAAGCTACAAATGCTCCCATAGAATCATTCAATCGTCTTGCTGCTAAAATTAATTCAGAATAATATCCAATTTCTTGTGCTTTTTGAGCCAAATAAAATGGATCAACACCGATACAATGTCCACCAACAAGTCCTGGTTTGAATGGTAAAAAATTCCATTTTGTTCCAGCAGCTTCCAACACATCATTGGTATCAATATCCATTAGCGAAAAAATCTTCGATAATTCATTGATGAATGCAATATTGATATCACGTTGTGAATTTTCGATCACTTTCGATGCTTCTGCAACCTTGATTGTCGGTGCTAAATGCGTCCCTGCGACAATTACGGATTGATATAAATCGTCAACAATTTTTCCAATTTCTGGCGTTGAACCTGATGTGACTTTTAAAATTTTCTCAACCGTGTGTTTTTTATCGCCTGGATTAATTCGCTCTGGAGAATATCCCGCATAAAAATCTTGGTTAAACTTCAATCCCGAAGAATGTTCCAATACTGGAATACATTCTTCTTCTGTAACACCTGGATAAACTGTAGATTCATAAATAACAATATCATTTGTTTTCAACACTTTACCTACCGTTTCCGAAGCTTTTTTCAAAGGAGTCAAGTCTGGTCGATTATTTTTGTCCACTGGCGTAGGAACGGTTACCACATAAATTGTCGCATCTTCAATATCCGTTATATCTGATGAACAAAACAATCCATTTTCTACTTGAATAAAAGGATTTTGTGTTGATAAAACATTTTGTAAAACATTATTCTCAACTTCTAAAGTTGAATCTACTCCATTATTTAATTCAGCAATACGTTTCTGATTGATATCAAACCCGACAACAGGGTATTTTGTTGCAAATAATCGAGCCAAAGGTAAACCTACGTACCCTAAGCCAATTACTGCTATTTTATGTTGTTGATTCATTATATATTATAATATTTTCTGTACCATTGTACAAAGTTATACACTCCTTTGTCAACAGGATAATTAGGATGATAACCAAATTTATCTTTCAACTCTTGGACATCAGCCCATGTTTGATTGACATCTCCTGCTTGCATCGGATACATTTCTAAAATAGCTTTTTCTCCTGTTGACTTTTCGATTTCTTTGATAAAATCCATTAATTGAACAGGTTTACTATTTCCTATATTGTATAATTGGTATTTTTCGTTTGTATTTTTATCTTCAAGTATTTTGTCTATTCCTTGAATAATATCATCAATGTAAGTGAAATCGCGTGACAAATCACCGTGATTAAAAACTTTTAAAGGTTGATGATTCAATATAGCATCTGTAAACAAAAACATGGCCATATCTGGTCGTCCCCAAGGTCCATAAACCGTGAAAAAGCGCAAACCTATCGTTTGGAAATTGTATAAATGACTATACGCATGCGCCATTAGCTCGTTTGCTTTTTTAGTAGCTGCGTATAAACTAATAGGATGATCAACATTTTGATTTGTTGAAAAAGGAACATCTGAAGAGTTTCCGTAAATACTTGAACTACTTGCGTACAGTAATTTTTTGACGTTATAATTTCGGCAACATTCTAAAATATTTAGAAAACCAACCAAATTACTCTGTCCATAGGCATCAGGATTTTCGATACTATACCGAACACCAGCCTGAGCTGCCATATTAACAACCGCATCAAACGAATATGTTTTAAAAAGTTGAGCCAATGACTCTTTATCTTCTAAATTCATTCGATAGAAAATCATCTTTTCTTCGTGTTTAGAAGAAAGAACTTTCTGCCCAAAATTTGAAGCAAATTCTTGATTGATTCCTAATTCTTTTAATCGATCATATTTTAACTGAACAGTGTAATAATCGTTAATGTTATCAATTCCAACAACTTTGATGTTTTTTTCGATTAATTTTTCAGCTAAATGGTAACCTATGAAACCAGCTACACCAGTTATGAATACTGTTTTCATTATTTCTCCTTTTCAGAAGTCGCAACTACTTTTCTTAATCCTGAACTAGAGAAGCGGTGTGTACGCTTGTTGTAGTAAATTTGAATATGATTATCTAAACAATATTGTTTTCCCGTAAAGTCGATATTTCGGTATTCTTCCCCTATAATTCTAACATTTATGGGTAAAGCACTTAACATATCAAACAAATCTTGTTCGGTTTCGTATGGGATTATTTCGTCGACATATCGACAACCTTCCAATTGTATATAGCGCTCTACGATGGATTGTGTTGGACTATTTTTTGAAGGGTCTACTGTTGCAGGATCTGTATTAAGTCCTACAATTAGGTAGTCGCATTGTCTTTTGGCTTCTTCGAGCATCATTACATGACCTGCATGAAGAAGGTCAAATATTCCGAAAGTTATTCCAGTTGTCATTTATAATACTATTGTTGGAACGACAAATTTAGGGATTTATATTGAATTAATTGTAAGCTTTTATGACATAAAAAAAGCACTCAAATCGAGTGTTAGGTATTTAAATTAATTCAGAATTTCTTTTTTCTAAATGCGTATAAACATTCTTTACTTCCTGCGAATATTCTTTTTGTAGAATTAAATTCGCGGTTGGGGTATTCACAAAAATAGTGTTTTGTAAACCAACAAAAGAAGTATAAACATCTGTTCCAATCACCATGTTTCCATTACGATCGACATAATGTCCGTTCATCACAAAATAATCATACAAGGATTCGAAAGAACCTAAATCATTCCAAACAAATTTTGCTGGAACTACTTTTATCTTCTTGCTTCGTTCCATTACGGCGTAATCGATACTATTTGATGGAATATTCATTGAAAGTTCTTCGTTCAACTCCCCGTTAATATTTTCAGACCAAGCAATTTTTGAAGCTTCGTAAATTTCTTTTTCAAATTTCTTTAGTTCTTTCAATAAAACACGTGCTTTGAAACAAAACATTCCACTGTTCCACAAAAAATTACCTTGCTCGATAAAATCTTGCGCCGTAATATGATTGGGTTTTTCGCGAAACGATAACACAGTGTCTTCTTTGTGTTCGATATAGCCATAACCTGTTTCTGGACGAGTTGGATGCACTCCAAATGTGACGATATAGTCATTTTGTGCTAATTCGATTGCTCTATTCATCGCTTCTTGATAGGCTTCCATATCTTCAATCAAATGATCAGAAGGTGTCACAA
Organism: Empedobacter sp. UBA2044; assembly: GCF_002333005.1. Classification (NCBI taxonomy): domain Bacteria; kingdom Pseudomonadati; phylum Bacteroidota; class Flavobacteriia; order Flavobacteriales; family Weeksellaceae; genus Empedobacter; species Empedobacter sp. UBA2044. The sequence continues at coordinate 56,249 of NZ_DDBA01000023.1, read as the reverse complement.
TTAGAATATCATCATCCTCAACCGCTAAAGCTGCAAATGCAATTGCCGCTGCAGTATTACGTGGAACAGCCTCTACAATTTTTGTGTATTCAACATTCATTTTATCAAGCACTTCTTGACTTAAATGGTCATTATCTTTATTCCCAATCACCATTAATTTATCAGCAATTGGACGATTTCTCTGAATCGTTAACTCAAATAAAGATTGCCCATTAAACAGAGGTAAATATTGTTTGGGATGACTTTTTCGTGAAAGTGGCCAAAGTCTACTCCCAACACCACCAGATAAGATCACATTATAAATACACATAAATTCTTCTAATTCGAACTCGTAAAGATATTAAAAACTACTATATCATAACATTCTATTATGATTTTTCTTTTAAACACAAAAAAAGCGTTCAAAATTGAACGCTTTAAAGTATTAGTATTGATTTTATTAAATCATCGAAATACGTAATGTATTGGTAATTCCTTTCTCAAATGCTGGCATTGCATTCAGATTGATGATATAATCACCATATTCTACAAAACCCGCATTTTTCGCCAAGATATTTACTTCAGTAACCGTTTGATCCGTAGATGTATCGCGAGGATCGTAATTGATTGCTTTTACTCCCCATAATAGGTTCAACATACGGTTAATACGTTTACTTGGATTGAAAACCAAAATAAATGAATTTGGACGATGTGATGAAATTTGGAAAGCGGTATAACCAGAATACGTCAACGTTGCAATTGCTTTCGCTCCTGTATCTTCTGCCATTTTAGCTGCATTGTAACAAACCATATCAGTTACGAAACGTTCGTTTTTGATCTTTGGTTTGTGTTCTGGTACATGTACGTGCTCATCATCTTCAACAGTTTGAAGAATTTTTGTCATTTTCTCGATAACTTGTACAGGATATTGCCCTACAGAAGTTTCTCCAGATAACATTACCGCATCTGCTCCATCAAAAACTGCATTTGCAACGTCAGAAACTTCCGCACGAGTTGGTGTTAAACTCGAAATCATTGTTTCCATCATTTGTGTTGCAACAATAACTGGCTTACGCGCTAATTTCGCTTTGTCAATTAATTGTTTTTGCGCTTTTGGAACGATTTCAAACGGAACCTCAACACCTAAATCTCCACGAGCAACCATTAATCCATCCGAAAATTCTAAAATATCATCGATATTTTCTAATGCTTCAGGTTTTTCAATTTTAGAGATAATTGGAATTTTTACTGTTCCATGTTCTTTGATAAAATCAGATAAATCTTTTACATCTTGTCCAGAACGTACAAAAGATAGTGCAAACCAATCGACACGATTTTCGATTGCAAATTTTGCATCTTCTTTATCTTTATCTGTTAGAGCAGGTAAAGAAATATTGGTATTTGGTAAGTTAACTCCTTTTTTAGAACGTAGCGGACCTCCTTGAATCGTTTCTGCTTTTACAGTATCTGTTCCGTTTGTCTCGATTACTTTGAAGATTAATTTTCCGTCATCAATCAAAATATTTTCTCCCACTTGCACATCTTGCGCAAACTTTTTGTACGTCATAAAAACTTTTTCTTTCGTTCCTACAACATCCTCGTTTGTGAAAGTTAAAATATCTCCTGGATTGATTACGAAATCTTCGTGTTCCATTTTTCCAATACGCAACTTAGGACCTTGTAAATCCGCTAAAATTGCTGTATTGTAGCCATGATCGTTATTTAATTGATGAATTGTTTCAATCTTACGTTTCACATCCGCATAGTCTGCGTGCGAAAAGTTGATACGGAACACATCTGTTCCTTTTCTCATCATTTCTAATAAAATCTCTGGACTATCGGTTGCCGGACCTAAAGTCGCAACAATTTTTGTCTTTTTAAGATATTGTCTATCGTAAATCATAATTTTTCCCTTTTTTTATGCACAATATTTTGTTAGAAAACCAATTGATCTGCATTGCTAATCAAATCGATATCTATTTTTTTGATCGTTTTTATAAAATCTTTTTCTACAAATGGTAGTTGAAGATATTGTAGTTCATCTTCCCAACCAGAGATTTTTACAACATAGTTGCAATCCTTGTAATTTGGCACAAGAATAACGCTCCCTTTGAAAAGATTTGATAAATCTACTTCATTTTTTTTAAAATCGTATTGATTTGGAGTATTTTTAATGATATGATAATCTATTTTATTTGCTTCATCTAACCATTGATAGGTTTCGAAAAAATAAGTATGCTCATCTAACCGAATATCCAAATCCTGAATACGCTGAAAACGCGTATCAAAAGTAGAGTTGAGATGGAAAATAAATTGTGTAGAAGTGTTAAAACTAGAATTTACGCCTATGAGATGAAAATCTATCCAATCATCATATAAGAGTAATTCTACCATGTTTCTAAACTTTTTCTATTTTCTTTTGTAACGAATAGTACGCGCGTTTTGCTGCGCTTTCTTCCGCTTTCTTTTTAGAAGTTCCTCTCCCTTTCGAGATGACTTTATCATTGAGACGGATTACTGACACAAAAACCTGCAAATCTTCTGCGTTTTGCTCCTCAAATGTATTGAATCTTATCGTATTTCTCGTTTTTTGACTCCATTCCAAAATCAACGATTTGTGACTTGTAATCGTGTGCTCCAAACGATCTAAATCCGCATAAGGGTCAATAATTTTGACTTGAATAAATTTTTGTACTGCAGCTATACCTCCATCAACATAAATTGCACCTATCAAAGCTTCCAACATATCACCATTCACGTCTTCACCCAAATTGTTGTGATTGTTCATTGGATCCAAATAATCCAACAAGCCAAGTTGTTTGGAAACAGCATTCAATTGTTTACGCGAAACAATTTTAGAACGCATTTTTGTTAAATAACCTTCTTGTTGATCGGGCGCTTTGTAGTATAAGTGCATTGCTGCAGAAGCACCAAGTAATGCATCTCCTAAAAACTCTAATCTTTCAAAGTTTATACTGTTTCCATTTTCATCTTTTTTCTGTGCAGATCTGTGGGTAAATGCTTCTTTAAAAACCTCAACATTGCGAGGAGTATAACCCAAAATCGACTTCAAAAATTTCAAAAAAGGATCAGATGAATTTGAATCATCACGATGATTTTTAAAAGAAAATAATTTTTTTAAGAAAGACATTACTTATACTTCTTAAATATCACACAAGCATTGTGACCACCGAAACCAAAAGTATTACTCAATGCATAATCTACATTTTTCTCTTTTGCTTTGTTAAATGTATAATCGATTTTAGGATCAAGATTCTCATCATCCGTAAAATGATTAATTGTTGGTGGAACGATACTGTTATTGATTGCTCCAATAGCCGAAATCGCTTCAACAATCCCTGCACCACCTAATAAGTGACCAGTCATAGATTTTGTTGAATTGATTTGAATATTATAAGCATGTTCTCCAAATAATTTTTGAATTGCTTTAGATTCTGCAATATCACCTAATGGTGTAGATGTTCCGTGCATATTGATATGATCCACGTCTTCTACGCTGATATTGGCATCTAATAAAGCCTCTCTCATCACATTTAATGCGCCTAATCCTTCGGGATGTGGAGCTGTAATATGGTGAGCATCTGCTGTCATTCCTGTTCCTACTAATTCTGCATAAATGGTAGCTCCACGCGCAATAGCATGTTCGTACTCTTCTAAAACAATACATCCAGCTCCTTCTCCCATTACAAAACCGTCACGGTCTTTGTCGAATGGTCTTGAAGCAGTTTGTGGATCATCATTTCGTGTAGATAACGCATGTAATGCATTGAAACCTCCAATACTTGATGCTGTAATCGCAGCTTCTGAACCTCCTGTTACAATTGCTTCAGCTTTTCCAAGTCTTAATAACATATAAGCGTCAATAATTGCATTTGTTGAAGAGGCACATGCCGAAACAGTTGTATAATTAGGTCCCATAAGACCAAATTCCATTGAAATATGACCAGGCGTGATATCTGCAATCATCTTAGGGATAAAGAAAGGATTGAAACGTGGTGTTCCATTTCCTGTCGCGTAATTCGAAACTTCTTCTTCAAACGTTTTAATTCCACCGATACCAGATCCCCATATAACGCCGATACGCTCTTTGTTTACATTTGTATCTTCTAAGATTCCACTGTGTTTTATTGCCTCTCTAGCTGCAATAATTCCCAATTGGGCACAACGGTCAATTTTTCTTGCCTCTTTACGATCAAAATGATCTTCGATATTGAAGTTCTTGATCTCACAAGCAAATTGTGTCTTAAAAAGAGTTGCGTCAAAAAGCGTAATAGGCGCAGCGCCACTTACACCATTCACTAATCCATTCCAGTATTCTTGGTATGTATTTCCGATTGGTGTTAGCGCGCCTAAACCTGTTACTACTACTCTTTTTAATTCCATAAAATAGGAACTATTACTTGTTTAAGTCTTCGATGTATGTTACAGCTTGACCTACAGTTGAAATTTTTTCTGCTTGATCGTCTGGAATTTGGATATCAAATTCTTTTTCGAATTCCATGATTAATTCTACTGTGTCTAATGAATCAGCTCCTAAATCGTTAGTGAAACTTGCTTCTAGCGTAACTTCGCTTTCGTCAACTCCTAATTTATCTACGATAATCGCTTTCACTCTTGATGTAATGTCAGACATAATTTTCTAATTTTAATTGTTGTAAACTAGTGCAAAAATATAAAACTTATATTAAATACAAGCTTTTTTTTATATGCACGCATAAGAACTTGGAAATATATGGTGAAAAAACATGCACGAAAACGTTTAAGTGAATGACATAAGTCAAATTTTTTACGCTTCTTTTTATTGTAACTTTGTGCAAAGTTTTTACCTTTAATATTTTAAAAATACTTTAAAAATCACAAAAATGAGCATAGAATTGGCATCTTACGGAATAAAAAATTCCAAAATTAACTATCAATTATCTCCTGAAGAGCTTACAGAGAAAATGATAGAATTAGCACAGGGAGAAATTACATCTTCTGGAGCAGTAAATATGTTAACCGGAGAATTTACAGGACGTTCTCCTAAAGATCGTTTTATTGTTAAAGACGAAATCACTGCAGAAAACGTTTGGTGGGATGGAAACATCAATATTCCTTTCGATTCTGATAAATTTGACGCTTTATACGATAAAGTTGTTGAGCATTTAAGCAACCGCGAAATTTATGTACGTGATGCTTTTGCTTGTGCTGACGATGCATACAAAACAAAAATTAGAGCAATTACAGAAACTCCTGCTGCTAATTTATTTATCTATAACATGTTTATTCGTCCAACAGAAGAAGAATTAAAAAACTTTGGTGATGCTGAATGGACAATTATCAATGCACCAACTTTTGTTGCAGATGCAGACGAAGATGGTACAAGACAACACAATTTCTCTATCTTAAATTTTAAACGTAAAATCGTTTTAAACGGAGGAACTGGTTATACAGGAGAAATGAAAAAAGGTATTTTTTCTGCCTTGAACTTCATCATGCCCGTATTTAGAAATACTTTACCAATGCACTGTTCTGCTAACTCAGGTGAAAACGGAGATACAGCAATGTTCTTTGGATTATCTGGTACAGGAAAAACAACTTTATCGGCAGACAAAAACAGACGTTTAATTGGTGATGATGAACACGGATGGACAGAAGACAATACAGTTTTCAATTTTGAAGGTGGTTGTTACGCAAAAGTTATCAACTTATCTCCAGAAGGTGAGCCAGAAATTTTTGCAGCGATCAAAGACGGAGCTTTATTAGAAAATTGTAAATTAATTCCAGGTACTAACGAGGTTGATTTTACAGATACATCAATCACAGAAAATACACGTGTTTCTTATCCAATTGATTATATCGAAAATATTGCAGTTCCATCTGTAGGAAAAAATCCTAAAAATATTTTCTTCTTATCGTTTGATGCTTACGGAGTTTTCCCTCCAATTGCAAAATTAAACCCAGATCAAGCGGCTTACTTATTTATCTCAGGATATACATCTAAAGTTGCTGGTACAGAAGCTGGTGTTACAGAGCCTCAAACTACATTTTCTACATGTTTTGGTGCACCATTTATGCCATTACATCCAACAAAATATGCTGAAATGTTGAGCGATAAAGTTGAGAAAACTGGTGTAAATGTTTGGTTAATCAATACAGGTTGGAATGGTAAAAAAGAGCGTATGTCTTTAAAAGACACTCGCGCCGTTATCAATGCAGCTTTAAATGGAGATTTAAACAACGTAGATTTCAAAAAAGATCCTTATTTCGGATTTGAAGTTCCAGTTGCCATCGAAGGTGTTGCTTCAGAAAAATTAAATCCAGCGACTTCTTTTGATTCTACAGCAGCATACGAAGCAAATGCGAAAGAATTAGCAGATAAATTCAAAGCGAATTTCAAGAAATTTGAAGAGTTTGCAACGGCTGATTTATTAGCGGGTGGACCAACGATTTAAGGTTAAGATTGAGGTTGAGAATGAGTTTTTAACTCATTTTGAAAATCAGAAATAAAGACAAAACCGAGCAAATTGCTCGGTTTTTTTATGTTTTTAAATGTTGAATAAATCTTTACATAGATGCATAGAAATACAATTTTCTATTTGACATCAAAATCAGTAGTTTACTCATCGTTTTTCATCATTGATGAAAATTACATTTTCAAGTAAAAATCCTTTGTCAACTGAATATAATCTTCTGTGTACTGATGTCGATCGACTTCAATGATTAGTTCTTGTTCTTCTACTTCTTTTTCATGAAAACTAAATTCTAACAACACACGTTTTGTAACTGTTGTCGAATTCCCTTTGATATAAACAACACGAGATAGTTTTAAAGCGTTTTGAGCCGCTATAGTACAAAAACCATCCATTTGATCATATGGAATTATAAAACTCGCTAATCCCTCATTATGTAGTAATTCAGCAGTTTTTTGTAGTAATTCTTCGAAAGTCAATGTTTCTTGCTGGCGTGCTTGTTTTCGCGCATCAAAATCAACTGTATCATTCACCACAAAAAAAGGTGGATTACTGACAATCAAATCATATTTTTTATTGGTTGAATAATCTTGAAGCGATGAATTAAAAATGGTTAATCGATCTGAAAAAGGTGCATTCTCGTAATTTTCTTTTGCTTGTAAAAAAGCATCGTTATCAATTTCTATTGCATCAATCATAGAATGAGGAAAACGTTGCGCTAACATCAACGAAATTAATCCAGTTCCTGTACCAATATCTAAAATAGTATTTCCACTTTTTAAAGTAGCCCATGCACCAAGTAAAACACCATCTGTGCCTACTTTCATTGCGGTTTTGTCTTGAAAAATTTCGAATTGTTTGAATCGAAAAGGTTTTCTATTCATTGCAAGGAATCAAAATGTAGAATGTTGTACCAACAGAAATTTCAGTTTCAAAACGAATTGTTCCATCATAATCGTCAATAATTTTTTTCACCATTGGCAAACCAATTCCCATTCCACTATTCTTTGTTGTAAACTTTGGAATAAAAATAGAATCTTGTGATTCGACAGGAATTCCATTCCCGTTATCTTGAATGGTTATATGCAAAAAACCATCCACTAAAAACACATCTACTTTAACTTTCGCAATACGAGATTTCGGAATAGATTGAAACGCATTCTTTGTAATATTGGTGATAATTCGATTCAAATATTGTTTATCAAAAGTCATCATGATGATGTTGGGAGAATAATTAAATTCGATAAACTCCAATGGAAAAACATATAGCGCATTTTTTATGACGTCTACCACATCAATTTTTGCATCTTTACGAGAAGGCATTTTAGCAAAATCTGAAAAAGCTTCAGCAATCGCAGAGATGGTATCAATTTGTTGCAATAAAATATTAGTTGTTCGCATCGTCTTTTCTTCAAGATCTGGATCATTTGCATCAAATTTTCGCATATAATTCTGAATCATTAATCGCATTGGTGTTAATGGATTCTTGACTTCATGCGCAACTTGTTTTGCAAAATCTCGCCATGCTTCTTCACGTTCTTGCTTAGCTAATAAATCTGATTGTTCCCGCAATCGGTTCAACATATCATTGTAAGAATCTACCAAAACTTTTATTTCATCATTACCATCATAACGAATAGGCATATTGTTCGCAATAACTTCTGTTTCGCGAATACGATCTGCAAATGACCAAAGTTTATTCAGCGTACGTTTTGTAACAAAATAAACCGCCAACGTTCCGAACAAAAGAATAACACCAAAAGCCAATCCGTAACTACCAATTAAGGTAAACATGTCTTGTTGTAAAAAATCTTGGTTAGATTGATAAGGTAAACAGAGAACAGCAATGTTTTCGTTGTAATAATTTTTGATATTACTATAAGATGAATAAACATTATTGTCGTCAGCTGTATCTTTATTCGTTACGATAAAATCATTTGACTTTTGCAGTTTATCTAATATTTTCTGAGGTAAAACATTGTAAGTCGTCGAAACGGGCTGTGTGGTTAAAATTTTATTACCACGTAAATCATAAATTACAATATCGGTTTTATTGATATCTCCAATGCGAAGAAAACTATCTTCTAAAATTGCATGAATATTATCTTGGGTTGCAATTCCAGGATAATTATCCATTTCATAATCTATTGCAGACTCTACCGCTCTAACTTTTCGTTTGAGAATATCTTCGTGGTATTGTTTAGTTTGTTGATTGAAATGATTAGCAGTAATCAGCAAAATAGCGCCTGCTGTAAATAACAAAATCGATACCATATAAATGATAATACGAACGGGTAGCGATAGGTTATTTTTTTTTCTAATCATTTTTATTGTTGGAATAATCTTTTGACGTATTTTCCTAAGATATCAAATTCTAAATTCATTGTATCGCCCACTTTCACTTGATTAAGGTTTGTAAACTCCCAAGTATATGGAATAATCGCAACCGAAAACTGCCCTACTTTACTGTCAACAACTGTTAAACTAATTCCGTTAAGACAAATCGAACCTTTTTCTACTGTAACATTTCCAGACGATGCTTCATCATATTCTACAGTAACAAAAAAGCTACCATTTTGGTTTTCTATCGAAACAATTTTTCCGGTTTGATCTACATGACCTTGCACAATGTGACCATCGATACGACCATTGTATTGCAAACATCGTTCTAAATTGATCAAATCACCTTCTTTTAAAGTGTTAAAATTTGTTTTTTGTAAGGTTTCCTCTATAGCAGTGACTTTGTAAAGTCCATCTTTGAAATCAACAACTGTTAAACAAACTCCATTATGTGCAACACTTTGATCAATTTTTAATTCATCACAAAAATCAGCTTCAATCCATAAATGTAAATTAGATTGCTCTTTCTCTGCTTTTATAAGCTTTCCTACTCCTTCTACGATTCCTGTAAACATGATGTTATTTTTGGTGAAATTAATAATTAAATTAAACTTATAAAATGAAAAAGGGATGATTTTAAAACATCATCCCTTAAATATATAAACGCTGTAATAATTTTTTACTCTACAGTAACAGATTTTGCCAAATTACGAGGCTGATCTACATTCTTACCTAATTTAACGGCAATCCAGTACGATAATAATTGTAATGGAATAGCTGTTAGGATTGGTGAGAATTCTTCTGCAGTTTCTGGGATTACTACGTAATCATCTGCCATAGCAGTTACTTGATCATCACCATCATTAACAATTGCAATTACTTTGGCGCTACGAGATTTAATTTCTTGAATGTTAGAAACTACTTTCTCGTAATAACCTTTTTTCGTTGCAATAACAATAACAGGCATATTTTCGTCCAATAATGCAATTGGTCCGTGCTTCATTTCTGCCGCTGGATAACCCTCTGCGTGGATATATGAAATCTCTTTTAACTTTAATGCACCTTCTAAAGCTGATGGATAGTTGTATCCACGTCCTAAATAAATTGCATTTCTGTTATCTTTGTATTTATCAGCAATTTGATCAATTACACCTTCACAGTTGTCTAAAATTTGTTGAACTAATTCTGGGATACGTTCTAACTCGCGTGTTAATAAGTTGAATTTCTCTGTTGATAATTCACCATTTTGTTTACCTAATTTTAAAGCAATCAACGCTAAAATTGTTAACTGAGCTGTAAATGCTTTTGTTGATGCAACACCAATTTCTGGTCCTGCATGTGTATAAGCACCAGCATCTGTAATACGAGCAATAGAAGAACCTACAACATTGTTGATTCCAAAGATAAATGCACCATTTTCTTTTGCTAATTTAAGTGCTGCCAATGTATCTGCTGTTTCTCCAGATTGAGAAATTGCAATCACGACATCGTGTTTATTGATGATTGGATTGCGGTAACGGAACTCAGATGCATATTCTACTTCTACAGGAATACGAGCGAAATCTTCGATCATGTATTCTGCAACCAAACCTGCATGGTAAGAAGTTCCACAAGCAACAATGATGATACGTTTTGCATTCAAGAATTTTTCTTGATGATCCCAAATACCAGCCATTTTAATAACGCCTTCGTCTACTAATAAACGTCCACGCATTGTATCACGAATAGAACGAGGTTGTTCGTTGATTTCTTTTAACATGAAATGCTCGTAACCACCTTTTTCAATCGCTTCAATATTTAATTGTAACTCTTGAACATCTAAAGAAACTGCTTCGTTATTTTGGATTGTACGTACATCTACTTCTTTGTCTAAAGTAATTGTTGCCATATCACCATCTTCTAAATAAACCGCATCTTTTGTAAACTCAATAAACGGAGAAGCATCAGAAGCTACAAAAAATTCGTTTTCTCCAATACCAATTGCCAATGGAGAACCTAAACGTCCTACAACAATTGTATTTGCTTCTTCTTTGTCTAAAACTGCAATCGCATATGCTCCAATCACTTCATTCAAAGCTAAACGAACTGCATCAGTTAAATTTAAGTTCTGTTCTTCTTGAAATAATTGAATAAAGTTTACTAAAACTTCTGTATCCGTATCACTATGAAAAACGTACCCTTTGTCTTTTAGTAATTGTTTGATTGATTCATAATTTTCGATAATTCCGTTATGAACCAATACCAAACGTCCATTATTAGACATATGAGGATGAGAGTTTACATCATTTGGAACACCATGTGTTGCCCAACGTGTATGCCCAATTCCTAAATGAGGTGTTTTATCTAAATTTGCTGATTTATCTTCTAAATCTGAAACTTTTCCTTTTGTTTTTACCAATTCAAAATCGGTACCAGTAGAAAGAACTAAACCTGCACTATCATATCCACGATATTCTAGTCTTTTTAGTCCATTAATAATAATTGGGTACGCTTCGCGATGTCCAATATATCCTACAATTCCACACATAATATTTTATAGTATTTTAGTTAAATTCGTTAAATATAATACGCCCTATTTTTGAGAGTAATATACCAATAATTTCAGCTTTTTATCCGCTACTTCCGAATTATTTCCATGTAAAACAATTCTGTATGGATTATAAGCTCTATCATTTTGATAAGGATTTGTACTATTAATCGTAGTTGCATCGCTAACAGATGTTATAAAATTACCTATTGTAATAAACATCGTTTGATCTTTAAACTCATTTCCTTTCTCTAACATGCTTTTTAGATGTTTCGTGATATCAATTGTATAATAATCCGTATCTCCTTTTACAATAGGATTAAAGTGAACTGATGTAGGGTATGAATTATAGAATTCTAAAACGTCTGCATACAATTCATTTATAACTTTATCATCTTTTTTGTAGTTATTCCAAGCTACTAAATAAGGCGGTTTTGGAAAACTAGTTGAACCATCAATATAGAATTTTAATTTTGCTCCAAGAATCACAATATTACTTTTTGTCATCTCAGATTTTAATTCATCCAATTGCGTTTGATTGAATTTTAATTTTGCATAATTTCCACTCATTCCGCTTAAATACAATCTCGCGTCACCATTCACTTCATCGGGTTTGATTGTAGAATAAGTAGAACCTACTGCATTATTCACAATTTGAGAAGCAATAATATTGGCATTATTTGCAGTACCAGAATTCCACTGATTTGTCATATCAAAAGCATAAGTAGCACTCAAACGTTCTTTATAATTTGTGTCTGAACTTGTTTTTGCTGTCGGATTTTTATATGAATAATACATCTTCAAGTCAATTTTATTTGGATTAAAATTGACAATAAATCCATTTGATTCTTCAACAGAAAACTCTAAACCTTTGATATTTTCACGAATAAATGTTGCGTAATCAGAAAGTAATCCTGTTTTTGCATTTTTAATAATTTTTTCGTCAAAATAATCTGGATCTAAAGAAACTTTGTAACCAGGAACAACCTCAGAAATATTAGAAGTTCCAGTTTTCTGTTTAACAACTTTTCCTGTTACTGTTTTTCCGATAGTAGCTTTTCCGATTACTCTCGAATTAACAGAAATTGGCGATTCAAGTCCACTTAATGTTGAAAAATATTTTGTGTCTTTATATAAAACTGTATTAATATCTTTAATTTTCAACGTCATTGTCAAATCCTTATTCCCATACAAAGAGTCTACTGCATACTTTGTTGTAATTTGGATTGTATCTGTATCATTTGGTTTCTCTCCTGGTTTAGAAAGATTGATCGTATCTTTAGAAATTGGATCTTTAGTTGTACTGTAATAAACTGGAATTACCAAATTCACAGAATCTACTTTAGGTTCTGTTCCAAAATCCTGATCACCAGCATTTGAAGACGAAGGTCTAATTTGTGTATAAAACTTAGAAGATGTAGAACCAAAAATTGGTTCGTTGTACACACCAAAAGCTCCATTTTGAAGTACAAATTTATCTGTACGAAGCGTATCAAAATTTGCATTAAAAGCAATAACATCTAAGGATTTTACATTTCCTTCTGCCTCACCTCCAATCACATTGTTATCTAATCCTAGTGTTTCATTCTCACACGAAACAATTGCTCCCATTCCAATCATCATTGCAACAGACACAGAAAGGACATTCAAAAATTTTTTCATTAATCTAAACAGATTTTAATTAGAGTTCATTACTTCCTCAAGATAAAAGTTATTGTAAACTTCTTTTGCTTGTTCTTTAGAACAATAGTCTAATAGAGGAATATTTTGTTGGTTGATATAGTTTTTCACATCTTCTGGAATCATCTCTTCTCCTTTCGCAACTGCATCTGCATATTGTAAAGAAGCTTGAATCATACCCAAATGTGTAGGTTTTTCTAAATATGTTTGTACATCAGCTTCTACTTTATCAAAAGCTAATTTTTTAACTAATTCGTTATCTAATTCTCCTTCAAATCCGTTGTCAAATAAAGAAACAACAACTTTCGCATCTTGAAAGAAAGGATCGTCAGAATAATATTTTTTTAGATACAATGGTACTAAACTAGACATCCAACCCATTACGTGAACAACATCTGGTTTCCAGTTTAATTTTTTTACTGTCTCTAAAACTCCTTTTGCGAAGAAAATTGAACGTTCGTCGTTATCAGAAAATAATCCATTATCTTCTCCATAAACTTCTTTACGTTTGAAATATTCTTCGTTATCAATAAAATACACTTGTAGTCTTTCTCCTGGAACAGAAGCGACTTTAATGATTAAGGGTTGATCCAAATCATTAATAATCATGTTCATACCTGAAAGTCGTATTACTTCGTGTAATTGGTGTCTTCTTTCGTTAATTGCTCCAAATCTTGGCATAAAGATTCTTACATCTGCGCCACTACTTTGCATGATTTTTGGCAAATCTAATGCTTGTGAAGACATCGGATTTTCAGGAAAGTAAGGTACCATTTCTGTTGTTACATACAATATGCGCTTTCCTTCCATAATTTCTACTCTCTTTTCCTAATGAATAATAAGGCACAAATTTACAAAAAAATGTTGATATATTATTTGCTTATAGTAGCTTTGCGGGATATTAGTTTTTTTTTAACAAATCAGTGTTATGGTTATATTTAACGAAAAGGAAAAATTAACTCCCGCAATCGTCGAGTTAAAAAACCAAAACAAAACCATTGGCTTTATCCCTACAATGGGCGCTTTACACGAAGGTCACATGTCTTTGGTCAAAGCTTCTAAAGCTCAAAACGACTACACAATCGTCAGCATTTTTGTCAATCCGACACAATTTAATAATGCAGAAGATTTAGCAAAATATCCTCGAACAGAGGAAAATGATAAAGAATTGTTAATGAAAAATGGCTGCGATTTTGTCTATATGCCTACTGTTGAGAATTTATATGAAACAAATGAAGGTGCAAAACATTACGATTTTGGTACAATAGACCAAGTGATGGAAGGCACTTCTCGTCCTGGACATTTTGATGGAGTTGCCACAATTGTTTGCAAATTATTCAAAGCAGTTCAGCCAACAAGAGCATATTTTGGAGAAAAAGATTTTCAGCAAATTCGTATCATTCAAGAAATGGTAAAACAAGAGAATTTAGATGTCGAAATTGTTCCAATGCCAATTCACAGAGCAGATTCTGGTTTAGCATTTAGTTCAAGAAATGCACGTTTATCAACGCAACAAACTTCGGATGCCCCTCAAATTTATTCAATTTTATCGCAAGCTGTAACGCTAAAAAATGAAGGAAAAGATGTTGCTGAAGTAAAAGCTTTCGTCGAAAATGAATTCAAAAATTCACCCTTCGAATTAGAATATTTTGAAATAACAGATGAAGAAACCTTGTTGTCTATCGAACATTTTTCTGAGGCCTATAATATTCGTGGATTTGTCGTTGCCTATGCAGGTGATGTACGTTTAATCGATAATATTCAGTTTTAATTAAATATAATAAATTTCTCAAATCAATAGAAAAATATTGAAACAGGTTTTGAAATTTATAAGTTCAGTGTAACTTTGCAAGATTATGATGGTAGAAGTTTTTCACTCTAAGATACATAGAGTTAAGGTAACAGACGCAAAATTAAACTACATCGGAAGTATTACAATCGACGAAGATTTGATAGATGCTGCCAATATGGTTGTGGGTCAGAAAGTACAAATCGTGGTACAAGAGAATGGCGAACGATTTGAAACTTATATTATAAAAGGTAAACGTGGAAGTGGCGAAATCTGTCTGAATGGACCTGCAGCGCGTAAAGTACAAGTTGGTGACACAGTTATCATCATTACGTATGTGATGATGGAGTTTGAGGAAGCCAAAACATACGAACCAACAATTGTTTTCCCTAACGAGAACAATCGTTTAGATTAAGAAATTAATTTTCAATAATTTATATGAAGAGTAAGATCAAACAATCGCTCTTCTTAATCACTGCTTCATTGTTAGCCGTATTTTTTGTCGTGGTAACAGTGAAGCAAATTGATTTCGAACGAGTTGCAAAAGTTTTAAAACAAACCAATTATTTTTGGATTTTTGCATCTATGGCAATCAGTATTCTCACGTATTGGATACGCGCCGCTCGTTGGAATCTTCTTCTAAAGCCAATGGGCTACAACACACAAACCTCATCTGGTTTTTGGGCAATTGCATTTGCATATTTTATGAATTTGACCATTCCTCGAAGTGGCGAAGTGGCTCGTGCAACAAGTTTCTATAAAATGGAAAAAGTCCCGTTTGAGAAATCTTTCGGAACAGTAGTTTTAGAGCGTGTAATTGACGTTTTATTTTTGGGATTATTTTTCGGTTTAACACTTATTTTCAATTATGAAACATTCATCAAATTTGTAGAATTAGGAAACAAAGAAAAGGCGCACCAACCAACAACAGAACCTTCTTTCTTAAAACATTACATCGCAATTGGAATTCTTGTTTTAGGAATTGGATTAATCGCTATTTTCTGGAAAAAAATTAGTCAATTAAAGTTTTTTGAAAAAATCAAAACCTTTCTATTTGGACTTTGGGAAGGTATAAAATCAATCTCGAAATTAGAAAAAAGAGGCTTATTCATCTTTTATTCTTTCGCACTTTGGATTTGTTATTTCCTAATGACTTTCCTTGTTTTCTTCGCTTTTCCAGATACCAAAAATTTTGGAATTCCAGAAGGTTTATTCCTATTAATTGCAGGATCGCTGGGAATGATTTTGCCTGTTTCGGGCGGCTTGGCTTATCCGTATATTATGTCGATTGCTTTTTCGGCCGTTTATTTAGCAAAAGGCGGAGATCAGCATGAAGGGCGAGCAATTGGCGATTATTTTGGATTAATTCTTTATATAGCTCAAGTTGTATCGATGATTAGTTTTGGGTTGATTGCTATTTACAAAATCGCAAGAATTCGACGAGATTCTACACAATAGATTCACATAAAAATGTTAGACGAAAGAGATTATTTTTCACGTTTTGTAAATGCTTTATTAGAAAGCATAGAACGTTATTTACATAATCCTAAAAGTATTTCTGAAGAAGAAATTCAATTCGATTTGACTAAAATATCTGCTTATTTCGAAAAAGAACATCAGATTAATCTTCTTTCAAATCCTAATCTCATAAATAAAGAATTTTCTGTTGAAGAATTGGAGTTATTGATTTCTTTTTATTATTTACAAAATATTCATTTTCAATTGGAATCAAAAGAAATCACATTAAAATTGATTCAACAATACAATCATCAATCTCAAGTTTTTAGTTTGAAAATAAATGAAATTCAAGCTTATTTTGAAAAATTATAATCCAAACTTTCTATTCCAAAGTTTTACCATTTTATTGATTTCCCAAGGATTTATTTTATAAAATATTTTCATCACTACAAAGAAAATAATATTGACTAACAGCACAAAAAGTAATTCCATAACGAATAAGTTTTATTAAATATACATTTTATTTCTTTACCATTTCCAAATATTTAGGCGCTTGTTCCTCTAAAATCTGAGTAATTTTGTCGTAATTATTTGCTTTGACCAATTTATCTAATTCAAAATTAATATAACAATATCGCACATAATCAATGACTTTATTTTCGGGAATATTTAAACTTTCGATAAAATAATTTGAGGTAAAATAATTCTCTAAATCTTTCATTTTATCCACCTTTTTGAAATATTCGTTTTGTTTTTTATCTTTTTTCTTTTGCCCAGAAATAGTTGCTATCCACAAAGAAGGATCCAACAATCCATTATTATTAATTGTAGAAGTCATATTAGGATTTATCTTTCGGAAGCGCAAATTTGGATCAAAACCCAAGTTCAAATTATCATACAATTCATCTACTTTTCCGTGTTCTAACTTGATGTTATTCTTAAAATTTTTGTCTAATGTATTAATTCGCGCTTCAGCTAGTTCAATCGTTTCAATATTCAAATGAATCGTCAGCATTCCTTTTGCTAAAATATCCGATGTAATTTTGATTTTTCGGTCGATATAAAAATCATGTGTAATCACCAATTCATCTCCAACAGACGCTTTGATAGAAAACATTCCATTTTCGTTTGTCAAAACTCTGGCGTTAGTCATTTCGTTCATAATCAAAATATGATCCACAGCATCTTGCCCAACAACGCCATCATCAATGACCACTTTTCCAGTAATCAAAGTTGTTTGCGCAAAAGAAAAAGTGCTTATCAAACCAAAAATTATAACGTATAAAATTTTATTCATTCTTTTGGATTTTTGACAAATAAATCGGCGCTTGTTCCTCTAGAATCTGAGTAATTTTGTCGTAATTATTTACTTCGACCAATTTATCTAATTCAAAATTAATATAACAATACTTTACATATTCACTGACTTTATTTCCTGGAATATTCAATGTTTCAATGAAATAATTTGGTGTGAAATAATTCTCCAAATCTTTTATTCTATCTTCTTTTTTGAAATATTCGTACTGATTTTTTTCTCGCTTCCGTTGACCTGAAATTGCAGTAATCCATGCCGCAGGATTCAATAATCCAATACTTCCAATATTTGATGTAGCATTAGGATCGATTTTTCTGAAGCGCAAATTCGGATCAATTCCCAAATTCAACTGTTTGTACATTTCATCAACTTGGTCATATTTGAGCTTGATATTGTTCTTAAAGTTCCTGTCTAACGTATTAATTCTTGCTTCAGCAAGTTCAATCGTTTCAATATTCAAGTGAATCGTCAGCATTCCTTTTGTTAAAATATCCGATGTAATTTTGATTTTTCGTTCGATATAAAAATCGTGCGTAAAAATCAATTCATCTCCAACAGACGCCTTAATCGAAAACATTCCACTCGCATTTGTAAACGCTTTCGCATTCGTCGATTCGTTTGTCACCAAAATATTGTCCACCACATCTTGCCCAGCAATTCCATCATCAATCACCACTTTTCCGGTAATCAAAGTCGTCTGCGCAAATGTAAAAACGCTCAACAAATTCAATAATATAATGTATTTTATTCTACTCATTTTTCTTCATTTTTGCTAAATAAATCGGCGCTTGTTCCTCAATTATAAAAAGAATTTCATCAAAATTATTATCTCGCAACAATTTCGGAAAATCAAAATTTGAATAACAATAATCCAAAAATTCATTTATTTTTCCTTCAGGAATTTTCAAATCATTCACAAAATAATAAGTCGTAAAAAATTTATGCAACGCCGACAATTGATCTTCTTTCACAACTTTTATCGGAACTGGATTTTTCATTCGCTTTTTTGGACTTTTAAACACATTTAACAACCCAAGTAAATTAACTCCACCAACTTGTTTTATTGTTCTATTCGCTCTTTCCTCATCATGTTTAAGATTCAGTTCCGCTTTAAATTCTAGAGAAGTAAAACCCGCTTCATCATTCAATTTTTCTTGAAATGATTTTTCTTTTCCCAAATTTTTAAGCGAATTTTTATCCAATTTTGATATATTTGCTTCTTTCAATTCAATCACTTCAATATTCACGTGAATCGTCACAAAACCTTTCGTAATCATGCTTTCCGAAACTTTCAATCTTCTTTCTTCGATTCCCATATGTTTGATTAACAATTCATCATTCAAGTTCACATTTATCGAAAATATGCCTACATTATTCGTTTTTGTTCTGGCTTTTGTCGTTAAGTTTTCAATCAAAGTTCCTTCCAAATTAATAACCTCGTCTGCATCATCCACAATAATTTTTCCTGTAATTAAAGTGCTTTGTGCTTGAAGATAACTTGATGAAATAATTAATAAAAAGAATAAAATTCTACTCATGTTAGATTGGTTTTTGATTAATGATAGAAAGATAATTTGGTGCTTGTTCTTTTAAAATTTGCTTTATTCTATTGAAATTTTTCTTACGAATTAACTTGTCAAAATTATTTGAATAATAACATGTTCCAATAAAATCTATAATTTGATCCCTCGAAAGTTTCAACTCTTTGATAAAGAAAGTTTCACCAATAACACTTTTCAAATCAATAATTTTCTCATAAGTAGAAATCCTTTTTTTATCTAAAATTCCTTTTCCATTTGGCGTTTTAAATAATTTTACGATTTCTAATAAATTGCCTGCATATGGATTATCTTTTCGATGAAATGTCGCCCAATTATGTCTCTCAATAACAGCTCTTTGAAACTCCTTATCATTAACACCAGTCGCATCAACAATTTCTTTGGAAGCAGATTTATTATTTCCCAATTTGTTAAGCTTATCCATATTCAATTTCGAGATATTCGCTTCTTTCAATTCAATCACTTCAATATTTACATGAATCGTTACAAAACCTTTTGTAATCATAGTTTCCGAAACTTTCAATCTTCTTTCTTCAATTCCCGTATGTTTGATTAATAATTCATCATTCAAGTTCACATTTATCGAAAATAAACCAACATTATTTGCTTTTGTTCTGGCTTTTGTCGTTAAATTTTCAATCGAAGTTCCTTCCAAATCAATCATTTCTTCTGCATCATCCACAATAATTTTTCCTGTAATTAAAGTGCTTTGTGCTTGAAGATAACTTGATGAAATGATTAATAAAAAGAATAAAATTTTACTCATGTTCGATTGGTTTTTGATTGATGATTAAAAGATAATTCGGTGCTTGTTCTTCGAAAATCAAAGTAATTTGATCGTAATTATTTGTTTTTAAAAGTGGTTCTAACTTAAACTCAACAAAGCAATAATGAATAAAATCAAGAATATTTCCTTTCGGAATTTTCAAATCATGCTCAAAATAATATTCGGTAAAATAATCTTTGAGTTGAATGATTTTATCGTATTTATCAAGATTTTTCTTTTTCAAGAAATGTTTATACGTCTGCACTTCTTTGTCCGAATACTGCTCTATCAAACCCATCACATTTTCATAACGAATAGGAACTTTTAATTTTCGAAGATATTGCGAAGCAAAATAAGCTTTCACCATATCATTTTTAAACTCTTCATTAATACCTAAGCTTTTATTGATTTTTTCACTTTGCGTTTCATCTTTGCTAATATTTTCTTTCCAATTCTTTTTTAGTGGTTTTATCTTTGTTTCCGATAATTCTATCACTTCAACATTTAGATGAACGTCAATAAAACCTTTTCTAATCATTGATTCAGAAATCTTAAGTTGACGTTCTTCATTTCCAATTTGTTTGAAAAGTAAAACATCATTTGGCTGAACTCGAATCGAAAAAAGACCTTTTTCAGTTGATTTTGTTCGTGCGTTTGATGTTAAATTTTCGATTACAAAATCATCAAGATTAACGATTTCATCCTCATTATCTACTATAATTTTTCCCGAAATTAAAGTAGATTGTGCATAGGCTGAAATACAAAAAATATAAAAAAAGCTAAGAAGTAAAGTTCTTTTCATTGGCATTTTAAAACATGATTAAAAATAATCGAGAAAATGATTGAAAATCAATATTTAACTCAACTTTATCTAAAGTTGATCATTTGTTAAAAAAGTAAATTATTGTTAACGTTTTTTGGTTATTGTATTAAAATTTTTCACACTTATAACTCCATATCTTGTCGCGATAAAACATTATTTTTGTCTAAATTTGAAACTATGGCTAAAACAAAAACTACATATTTCTGCCAAAACTGTGGCACGCAAACCGCGCAATGGATGGGACAATGCAAAAGTTGTGGCGAATGGAATACCATTGTTGAAGAAATTGTGGACAAAGGCGACGAAAAAAAATCATGGAAAGATAAATCGGATAAAAAAGAGAAAACTTTTGCGCTGAATATCCGTGAAATAAATCCATTAGGCGAAATTAGAATTTCGACCAAAAACCAAGAATTAGACCGAGTTTTAGGAGGCGGAATTGTTCCTGGATCAGTAATTTTGGTTGGTGGAGAACCTGGGGTTGGAAAATCGACATTGATGTTGCAAGTTGCCTTAAAATTAGATACGATTAAAATCTTATATGTATCTGGAGAAGAATCTGTTTCGCAAGTAAAACTTCGTGCAGAACGAATTGGAATTGAATCGGATCAATGTTTTATTTTACCTGAAACCAATACGCAGAAAATATTTGCTCACGCCAAAGAAATTCAACCTCAACTAATTGTGGTCGATTCTGTTCAAACGCTTCAAACCACTTATGTAGAATCGTCTCCAGGAAGTATTTCGCAAATTCGAGAAACAACTTTTGAGTTGATTCAGTATGCAAAAGAAACTAACACACCGATTATTTTAATTGGTCATATTACGAAAGAAGGTGTAATTGCTGGACCAAAAATTTTGGAACACATGGTAGATGTTGTGTTGCAATTTGAAGGCGATCGCAACCATATTTACCGAATTTTACGTGCAAATAAAAACCGTTTTGGATCAACTGCCGAAATCGGAATTTATGAAATGCAAGGCGCTGGTTTGCGCGAAGTTAAAAATCCATCCGAAGTATTGATTACCAAAAAAGATGAATTACTAAGCGGAAATGCAATTGCAGCAACTTTGGAAGGTGTACGCCCGATGTTGATTGAAATTCAAGCTTTGGTTTCAACGGCAGTTTATGGAACTCCACAACGTACCGCAACTGGTTTTGATGCTAAACGATTGAATATGTTGTTGGCAGTTTTAGAAAAACGTGCAGGGTTCAGACTGAATATGAAAGATGTTTTCTTGAATATTACAGGCGGAATTCGAGTGGATGATCCTGCAATTGATTTGGCTGTTATTGCGGCAATTCTTTCATCAAGTGAAGATTCTGCTGTTCCAGACAATTGTTGTTTTGCGGGAGAAGTTGGTTTGAGTGGAGAAATAAGAGCTGTAAATCGTGTTGAACAACGCATTACCGAAGCCGAAAAATTAGGTTTTGATGCAATTTTTGTTTCAAAATACAATAAAATAAAAGATACAGATTTTGGAATTCGAATTGTTAGAATTTCTAAAGTTGAAGATTTGTATCGCATGTTATTTCAATAGAATATTAAATATTTTATAAACACTTGATTTATACATTATTTTTTCTATTTTTATTCGAAACTAAAAAACATTATTATGAATTATTCTAACCAATCTACTCAAGATTTTAATCAACCACAACAATCTTCTTTTGAAGAAATCAAACCGAAACCAGAAAACAACCTTGTTTTAGCTATTATTGCAACTGTTTTAGGTCTTTGCTCACCATGTTGTATCGGATTGATTTTAGGAGGTGTTGCTATCATTTTTGCTAATCAAGTAAATACGAAATACGATGTTGGCGATTATACAGGAGCTGAACAAGCTGCAAAAAATTCTAAAATATTAAGTTATGTTGCTTTTGGTTTAGTCGCATTAAATTTAATTTATGTTATTTTCGTATTTATAACACAAGGTAGTGAAGCTATTCTAGAGCAATATCAAGGTGTTTTAGATAGATAATATTAGTATTTGCAGCTAAATATGATAAAACGGATTTTGGTTTATGGACTAGCAACGCTTTTACCCATTTTGGTAATCGTCTATTTTTATAGCTATTACAGCAACCAAAGTCCGTTTTCTATCAAATGTATATTTTATAATGTAACAGGTTTATGGTGTCCTGGCTGCGGTGGTCAACGTGCTTTTTCCTTACTTGTTCACGGACATTTTTTACAATCGTTACGCTACAATCTTATTTTGCCTTTTGCACTTTATATTTGTGTACAATTCTATTATGCTATTGTTGGAAATATTTTTTTATGCAAACCAATGTCAGGTAAATTACATCTTCCCGCAAGTTTTGCGCGAAATTTCTTAATCTTCCTTTTGATTTATTCTATTTTAAGAAATATTCCTATTTCTCCATTTATATATTTGGCACCAGAAAGTTAGAAAATATGGGATTAGATACTGTTGAATTAATCATGGAATTTGAAAATCATTTCAATATTCGTTTTAAAGATGAAGATATTCAGCAAATAAGTCGAGTTGAGGAAATTTCAAACCTAATTTGTCAAATGATTGATATTACTTCCGAAAACAAAGAAGAATTTAATTCACTTTATGCTTTATTTCAGGATTATTTTGGAAATCATATTCAACTAGCAGATAAAATATCAAATTACTTACAAATAAATAACTTTCAAGATTTAAGCAATTTTTTAAATCTAAAAATTAAAAATTATTCTAATATTTTAAAATATATTTTCTTAGATTATCATTTTATTAAATGGGAAGAACTTACTGTTGAAGAGTTTATCAATGCAATTTTAATTAC
Organism: Empedobacter sp. UBA2044; assembly: GCF_002333005.1. Taxonomy (NCBI): domain Bacteria; kingdom Pseudomonadati; phylum Bacteroidota; class Flavobacteriia; order Flavobacteriales; family Weeksellaceae; genus Empedobacter; species Empedobacter sp. UBA2044. The sequence continues at coordinate 32,740 of NZ_DDBA01000023.1, read as the reverse complement.
AAATTGTAAACATCTTTTTGATAACAATTCACCTAAAACTCAATATCAAGTTTATTTAATTGTAGGAAGTATTATTTTGGACAGAATAGGTTGTCCAGTTTATGACATACAACCATACGCAAGTATTACGAGAAATTTGCGAATTGACTAAATAAAAAAAATCAGAGAACTATTCCTCTGATTTCTTATTTACTGTTCGTGAATTTTGACGCTCCTCGCCTTCTTTCAATTCTCCTCGACGTATTCTATTTTTGTCCGAATCTTTATCATCATTTGGTAAAGAAACGGGTTGATTTGCCTCTCCTAAAACCCAAGTTTCAGTTGCATCCCACATCGCTCTAATTTTGATTGGCTCTGGATACAAATAAATTGGTTCGGGCTGTTTACCTGATAAATAATCGCCTGTATCCCATTTTCCATTTTCGTTTTCATCAACCAATAAACGGAACAAATATTCTCCTGGTTCAATAAAGTTGAATTCGAAATAGTTTTTATTTGCTGGGTTATACAACTCTTCCAAAACTGTATAATCTTTATCTGTTTTTAGAAATTGTAAGATAAATGGTTTATTTGGAGTGTTTTGAAGCGTTAATTTTAAATGTCCAAAATCACCACGCGTTCCCATTTTTATTGGATAAGCAAGCGTGTCATTCTTCTCTCCTAACACATCTGTCAACGCATTTGGATAAATATTAACTTCAAATTTTTCGTCTAAATTTTTATTAAAAGCAAAATTCAAGTTCTGTGCATTCACTGTATCAATGGAAACTTTGAATGGAATTGAAACTGTATCTTTAAACACATAAATATTAGATAAATCCAATGATTTTATTGGTGCATTTGCCTGAACTTTAAATGGTTTATTTGGCGCTAATTTTTGATCATTTAATGCTTTAAATTCTAATTTTCGTTCTGTATTCGATTTTGAATATAATGCACTTACTTCATCTATTTGATCTTTATGTTGAACCTTGAAATTCAATTTTGCGCTTTTTCCTACAATTGTATCCACCTTTGGATCGAACCAAAAATTAATCGAATCTTGTTTTGGAAACTTCTGAATATAAGCCGTTTTAAATTCTTTCCCAACCGGCGTTATCGTTACATCATCCGTTGCGCCAGTCGTTTTAAAAACAATTAAACCTTCTTGTTTAAAACTCGCTTCAGGTTTACGATAAGCTGGTTTTTGATTGAATAAATTCAAGTTGATTTGTTGATTTGCATTCAACTCAATTGGTTCGTTATGAAAAGCCAAACGCTCTTTCCCATAATCGTACATCACATTTTCTACCTTATCCTCGAAAGCAATCAATTTATATTTGCCCGAAGCCAAATAATTTAATTGATATTCTCCTTTATCGTTGGCTCTCGCAATGTAATATGGTTTCTTTTGCAGAATAATGCTGTCTTTGTAAGTACTATCTACTTTATATAGCCCGACCAATATCTTCTCTGGCAATTTGAAATCATAAGACGCATTTACTCGACCTGTCACCTTCAACGAATCGATAAAACTACCTGTCGAAAAAACATATTGAAAGTTTGACAACTTATTATTTTCGTTAAAATCTTGAATAGCATCACCAAAATTGAAACTATATGTCGTGTTTGGTAACAATGGTTCCTGAAATTTAATCGAAATATTTTTCTTCGCTAAAGCTTGCGGCGTCACAATTGGCGGAATTTGAAACGATGGCGAAACAACCACATTTTTGCTGTATTCTTTCAGAAGAATGTACTCATCAAAGTTGATTGTCGCCTCTTGCAAATTGACATCTACATTCGTTGCCAACGTATCTGGATCAGCTTTTAGGAAAACTGGCGGAGTTTCATCTTTAGGCCCTCCCGTTGGTGAACCTTGTCTTGCACAAGAAATAACCATCAAAATGGTTAACATCAAAAGCGAAAAACGTGTCGTCTTATTCATGGGCGCAAGTTAAGAAAAAGCTTGTTATTAAGCACAAGCAATGGTAATTACACTTATCTTAAAATTTTCTGAAAGATTAAACTTTTTTATTGCCGATGCAATCGTTGCGCCAGTTGTTAACACATCATCAATCAAAATATAATGTCCAGGCTTAAGATTTGGATTGATTTCAAACGCATCTTTCAAATTTTCTAATCGATGTTTTTTGTCTTCATTTACTTGAGATGAATTGTATTTCGTTCGGATTAATCCATCCGAAAAATAATTCATCTGGTTGATTTCTGCCAACGTTCGAGCAAAATCCTCCACTTGATTATAACCTCTTGTTTTCAATCTTTTTGGATGCAAAGGAATCGGAATAATTCCGTCATAATCACTCAAATCAAACTTAATCATCTGTGCTAAATCAATTCCAATTTCTGGACGATTTCTATATTTCATTTCATGTAAAATGGCTTGCGTGGTGTTATGATGTTTAAATTCTAACAAAGAAAAAACATTTTCCACCTCGCAAAAATTTCTCAATTTATCATAAGCGCGATTATTTTGATCAAAATTAAAATGCGTGAAAACAAGTTTTGTTGAGCACGAAACACACAGAAATTGCGAAGGTTGAATGATGTCTTGACAATCCAAACAACGCATCGGAAAAAATAAATCAACCAAAGAATTTACGATTGTTTTGATTTCCATTACCTTTGCAAATTAAAGTTTAGTACTAAATTTAATGAAAATCATTCGACTTACAAAAGCTTTTACGTTCGAAACTGCACATGCTTTGCATGGTTATGACGGAAAGTGTAAAAATATACATGGACATTCGTACAAATTATTTGTAACTGTGAAAGGAACGCCTTCTGAGGACACAAACGATGTGAAACTTGGAATGGTGATGGATTTTGGAGATTTGAAAAAAATTGTGAACAAAGAAATTGTTAATCTTTTTGATCACGCCATTTTATTGAACGAAAATTCGCCTCACAAAACATTAGGAGAAAAATTATTAGCAGAAGGACACAATGTTGTTTTTACAGATTATCAACCATCTGCTGAAAACATGATTTTGTGGATTGTGGATAAAATCAAACCTCTTTTACCAACGAATATCGATTTGGTTGCTTTGAAATTACACGAAACTGAAAATTCTTATGCAGAATGGTTAGCGGAGGACAACCAATAAACATTCAGTTAGGAGCTGGTAAAAAAGCCTATTTTTCTTCGGATCATCATTTTGGTGCTCCGAATGAAAAAGATAGTTTGGTGCGCGAAAAATTGTTTGTAAAATGGCTTGACGAAATAAAAGACGATTGCGGTGTTTTATTTTTGATTGGCGATTTATTCGATTTTTGGTTCGAATATAAACACGTTGTTCCGAAAGGATTTGTGCGTGTTTTAGGAAAATTAGCCGAAATTTCTGATCGTGGAATTCCTATTTATTTCTTTGTTGGAAACCATGATTTATGGATGAAAGATTATTTGGAAGAACAAATCAATGCGATTGTTTTCCGAGATAAGCAGGATTTTATCATCAATGGGAAAGAATTTTTTATTGTACATGGAGATGGAAAAGGACCTGGTGATAAAGGCTACAAACGCATGAAAAAGGTTTTTACAAACAAAGTTTGTCAATTCCTTTTTTATCTACTTCATCCCGATTTGGCAATGTGGTTGGGAATTACAGCTTCGCGAAAAAATAAAATGATTTCAGGAGACGAAGATGTTAATTTCTTAGGCGTTGACAACGAATGGTTAATCATGTATAGCCGCAAGCAATTGCATCGAAAATACTTCGATTATCTAGTTTACGGACATCGACATTTACCAATGGAAATTGCTATAGGCAAAGCACGTCACATCAATCTTGGCGATTGGATTAACTACTTTACTTATGGTGTTTTTGATGGAAAAGAATTCGAATTAAAAACTTACCTCCGTAATCAAGGAGAAGAATCTCGGGATTCTATCATAAAAATTATAAATTAGCAAGCAAATCATAAAAACCCAAAGAAATGCCTCTTTTAGCCATTCTATTTTGGGTTTGCTTTCGCTAAAATATCTTGTTAACATTAACATAATGCTAAAACCTAAGAAGGCAAGATAAGCATCGTTATTTCCTCCGTAAAGAATATACGTAATCAGCATTGTTCCAAACATAAAATGCATCAACAAAAAGATACGTTTCTTTTGTGCTGTCAATTTATTCACATTCTTGAAATGATTGATAATTGAATAAATTAGAATAATTGCAATTGGAACTAAAAACAATTGTTTCCATTCGAAATGTACCATTGTAAACATTAATTGTTCTTTATAAAAATCGAACATAAAGTAATAATCGAGCAGAAAACTAACTTGAGCAACGATTAATATTGGCAAAAGAAATCCTAAAAAACCAAGAATAGGAATTTTTGGCTCTACCACTCTTAAAGTCAAGAAGTAAGTAAAAACTACAATTCCTAAAAAAATAAGTGGTGGACTTAATAAAATTGCAAAACTTATAAAAACGCCAATATCAAAAGCGTTATATGTATCATTTTTTTCGGACTCAAAATAGAGTAATTTAATCGTAACATAAGTAACAAGTAACAAACTACCAGCAATGCGATAATCGGATAAACCAGTTACAAAAGGCATTATCCATAAAATATAAATGAAAGTCGGATAAGAAGATCTGCTAATTAAATCATTTGTATTATCAGTATATCCAACTAAAGCTATAGTTAAAAACGTTAGGATTACGCCTAATTTTTCTAAATTACTCAGATCAATACTGTTAAAATTAGTAACTCCAAGTAACGTAAACAACACAATGATAAAAATCTGTATAAAAAAATTCCTTTTGTCAAGTAGATTAACCAACATTTTATTAACTTTGATGCAAATTAAGCAATAAACTAGAATATGGGAGTTATAACTGATTTATTTTTTGCGATTGGTGATATTTTCAAATGGACTTTTGAAAACTTATTATCTCCAATTGGTGTTATCTTTGGATGGTTATTTACATTCATCGGATGCGCATTGATGGGATGGTGGTTATATAAAATCGCTAGCTTTGGAACCGAAAATGAAAAGAAATACGAAAGATAATTTATCTTATATTGTATAAAAATATATTTTCGAATTAATTCGAAAAACCTCTTATAAATTTTATAAGAGGTTTTTTTTTGTGAATTATATTGCGTTCTCATCTCCTTTGAAAATCAAAACAACTGTTTGATAAATAATCTGTAAATCTAAAAGAAGTGACCAATTACGTACGTAAAAAATATCTGTTCGTATACGGTCTTCCATATCTTTATCACAATCTATAGCTCCACGATAACCTTTTACTTGTGCTAAACCTGTAATACCTGGTTTGACATAATTACGAAGATTATATTTCTTAATGATTTCGCTATAATAGATATCTTGAGAAATCATATGCGGTCGTGGACCTACAAGAGACATATCCCCATTCAGCACATTAAAAAATTGTGGCAATTCATCTAAACTAGCTTTACGAAGAAACTTTCCAATTTTTGTAATTCTATTATCGTTAACAACTGTAGCTTTAATTGAATTTGTTCCATCATTACGCATTGTTCTAAATTTATAACAATCAAAGTCTACTCCATTGATTCCTCTTCTTTTTTGTTTAAACAAAATAGGACCTTTCGAATCTAACCTAATTAAAATTGCAATTATCGGAAACAACCAACTCATTATAAAAATTAAAACAAAACAAGAAATGATAACATCAAATAATGATTTGATTAATCTATTTTCCGTTTTTTCTAAAGGAAATTTTTTAAATCTAAAAATTGGTAAAGTATCAATGTATACAACATCTAAACTTACTAATTCTGTGTTCAACGAGTAAGGTATATAACTCACTTTTACATGATGATCTTCGCAAAAGTTAACAATACTTTGCTCCTGTAATGATATAGGTAATCCTAATTGAGATATAAATATTTCTTTAACTTTATTTGATAATAAAACTGCTTCTAGTGAATCATTATCAATAATATTATTTGTTTTGATAATTCTATATCCATAATGTTTTCTATTCTCTATAATCGATTTAAAACGTGGTGTATTACTATTCTCTCCCAAAACAATAACATTCTTTACGTCATTCCCCTTTTGAAAATTATAGCGACTAACAAAAAATACAAGTAATCGTGTAAAGATTAGATAAACAAATAAAATGAAAACAAAATAAACAATTAACTGATTCGCTAATAGTTCCTCTTTTTTTATTCCAGAAATTGTAAAAATAATCAAAGAAAAGAAAAATGTTTGCAACACTATTTTTCGAAGAATTTCTCTAAGAAAATTGACTCTTTTTATAGAATAAAGTTTTACATAATCTGAAATAACAAACCAAGCGAATAATAATAGTAAAATTGCTTTGTAATGAGCGTCGAGTAATTCAGAAAAATAAGGAAGTCTAGCTAACTTAGTATGATAAAAATATTGATATTGATTACAAATAAAAAAAAGTAAACCAAAAAAAATAATCAATGCATCTAAAATATAAAATCCTATCTTTATTGAAAAGTTAAATTTATTAAGATTACCCATTATAAAATTTACGTTATACTTTTTTTATTATTGATTCTACGAAATCTCTCATTTTTTTCTCGAAAACTTCTTGAGAAAAACTTAATGCATGATTCCTCATTAAAGTCTGATCAAACTGTAATTGCTCGAACTCATTTATTGCAAAATTTAAACTTTCTTCAGTTTGTTCATCAAAAAAAACACCTGTTTGTTTATCTATTACAGTTTCCACAACACCTCCTTTCGCAAAAGCAATAACTGGTGTACCACAAGCTTGCGCTTCTAATGGAGCTATTCCAAACCCCTCTATACCAACTTGTATAAAAGCTTTTGCCTTACAGATATATTCGCCTACTAACTTCGACTCTAAAAAACCAAAAAAATGGATATTATCTGAGGTCGATAGCCTTACTAGGTCATCTAACTTTTCTCCATCTCCAATAACTATTAACTTCTTTTTGTTTTGATTAAATGCTTTTATAACAACATCAAATCTTTTTATTGAAGCCATTCTACCTACAATAACGTAATAATCTGACTTATGTTTTACAAGTTCAAAATTTTCGAAATTAACGGGTGGATAAATTACAATAGACTCTCTATTATATGTTTTTTTTACCCATTGTTGAACAAACTTAGAGTTAGAAATTATATAATCAGGTTTCTGAGCTTGTTTAATATCAATTTTTCTAAGAATTAATAATAATGGATAGAATAGATATTTACTTTTACCAAAGTATAGGTCTATTTCGTCCCAGATATAATTTGAATTTCTCGCCTGAAAATAACTTATATGAATTTGCTCTTTTCGAGATTTTGTAACGCCTTTCGCTATAGAATGAGAAGAAGAAATAAAATAATCAACTTCTGGAGAAACTTTCATTCGGTTTATTACCCAAAAGAAAATGAAGTAAAGAAATCTAAATTTATTTTTTAAAATTCTAAGAAAAGTATCGTGAACCTGTATGTTTTTTTGAGGAAAAATTTCCAAAAACTCCTCCTTTTTCATAATATTAGTCAAAGTATACACTTCGTCAAAAAGAAAAATTTGATTAAGCTTTGCGATTACTCTTTCTGCACCTCCGTATTTATCAAGCCAATCAATAATTATAGCTTTTTTCATTTATTATTTTTTAAAGGTTGAAATACTACTAAACAATGAATAAAATAATCCGCTAAAAACAATTCCATCAAATCGAATTAAAAAATCATCCGTTAAATTCGAAATAAAGAACAACGTTCCAAAACAAATAAATAGTGATTTGAAATTAAGTAAATCTATGCTTTTATAAAACGGAAAAAATATATAAATACAACAAACTATAAAGCCTATAACTCCAAATTTTATTGAGAAATCTAAGAATTGATTATGAACTGGAAATTCGTACTTAGCTAAGAAATGTTGATTTGTCTTTTTATAATAATCAAAAAGTTCTTTTTTACCCATCTCTGCTCCTGTTCCAAAAGGTAAATTTTCTTTTGCGACTTCTACAGATGCTTTCCAAATAGAGACTCTTGTCACCAAAGCATTAAACACTACAATTTCTGGATTTTTAATTTCATCTAGCTTTCCAACTTTATCCATATGTATAAAAGTAACCGAAGAGTATTTCTCGTACATATAAGGATTAAGTTTAACAAAACCTCCTATTATTGTGGTAGTTATCATTAACCCTGCGAATAAACCAATCATTGTTTTCTTTAATGAAAATATAGAAATAAGTTCTCTTACCAAAATAATAACAACGCAAATAATAACAGCTAATAACGTGACACGAGTATTGACAATTAGGACTAAACAAAAGGAAAGGAAAAATAGAATGATGTTAAAAAACATTCTATAAAATTGTTTATTTACAATTGATTGAATCAAAAAATAAAAATGAACTACACTCAAAAATCCAACCTGTAAATTAAGTAATGGTGCATGCGAGCCTAATGAAATTGCAAATTGATAACCAATTTCTATCAAATCAATTCCATTAATATATTTCGTTATTTTCTCAGGAAAAATTAAAACAAATCTTACTAAAAACCCTAATAAGATAACGAGAAACCAAATCCTATATTGATTTAAAATAAAATTGATATTTAAGTTTTTATTCGTTAATACAAAAAGTGGAAAAATAATTAATGTCAATAATTTTTCTACAGATTTGAATCCTCCTGAAATTGTATCATTATTGAAAAAAAACAGTAAACTAATTAATAACGGAGAACTTATGATTAGAATATCTTTAAAATGTTTTTTTTCAATAATGATAAACTTATAATGAAGTAAATTAAACACTAAAAAAAGTATAATAATAGGTGTACAAATACTCCTAAAAACAATTGTACATGCAATTAGTATGATCAATAACTGATTAATTTGATTATACTTTTTTAGAGAAACTATCATAGTAGAAAACGTAATAAAACAATGGTAAAATTCCAATTTTGTGTCTAACTGCTGAACCTAAATCTGGCTCAAAAACACTTTGGATTGCTAGATAAGAAAACAGAAAATAAAATATCCATAATATTCTATTATTCTTTATCGGATCTTTTATGGCCCACGAAAAACGAACTATAAAAATTATTGTAAATAAAATCTGCCAAATAATAAATAGAAAAATTCGAGGTGATAATAAATGCTTATATTCTACAATTGGGAAATTAACTGATAAAAAACTATAAAAAGTATTCACTAACTCTGCTAATAATCCTGTAGGTTCTAATGGAGGAATTATCATAGAGTTTGCATCTTCAGAGCCTTGTCTAACTTCATTTACAGAATTTCTTGCTAAATCAGAAAAAAATTCTCCCTTTGCTAAATAATGTAACGCTGAAAATAGAATTATTACTAATACACTTATTATTATTATTCCGAATGTCCTGTTTGTATACTTTATTTTCGAAATAAAGTATAATAAAATAGATATAACAGGTATTAATGCAAAATAAGACCTGAAGAATATTCCAAATATTATTAATATTAAAAAAGAATATAAAAGTGATAAATCAAACCCTATTTTTTTAGATTGAAATAAGAAAACAATTTGTGAAATAAATAGAAATGTAATAAACTCTTTTGAAGGCATTGAGATAAAAATTCCTATCATCAAAAAAGCTAAGTAAACAATTATATTTTTTATAGTAAGGATATGAAAATCCTTTGGTACACCTATTTTGAATAAAATAATATAATAAAAAAACAACTGAAAAACACCTACTACATTAAAAGGTAATTTACCTAACTGAGTATATTTATAAAAAGACATTGTAAGCGGATAACTTCCTTTGAAACCTGCTTCATTATAATAATCAAAAACAATTGTATTAGCATCTATAAAGAACTTCTGTGGCAATACTTTCTCTCCTATCAATGCGATAAGAATTGACAATAAAAAAAGAAGTATAAATGTTAACTTATTTTTTTGTAGAGTAACTCTCATTTCAATTGATATAAATTTTTATTTTATCCTTTTGGTAAATATATATAACAGCACATAAGTTCCAAAAAAGAATTGTTAAAACATACGTTATAGACGCTCCTATTATTCCAAATTTAGGAATCAAAATTAAATTCAAGGAAAGATTAATTAGCAAAGCAATCAATAGAAAACTACGAAAAACTTTTGGTCTTCCTGTCATATTCAAGTAAGCAGCCGAACTTCCTAAACTTGAAATTAAAATTTGTCCAATAACAAGAATTAATAAAGCTGTTTTCGCTGCAATATATTCTGCTCCAAATATTGGTAAAATGTAATCAGAAAATAAAATAATTATTAAGCCTATTGTTACACTTAACAGAAAAATAAATCGACTCGAATGTCTTAAAACCTTCTTTAACTCGTCTAACTCATTCTTCAAATAAAGTTCAGCTATCTGTGGCGAAAGATTAACATTGATGCTTAAAATTACCATACTCAAAATTGCCATTATTTTTATTCCCAAAGCGTATAAAGCCACATCTGAACTCGAAAAATAGTTTCTCAAAATAATAATATCAATTGTAGAAAATAAATAAACTGCAAAGCTACTTATTCCCATTGGCAAAGAATAATCTATTATTTCGCGATAAGTTATTGATGAATAATTATGTTTTGATTTCGGAATTTTACTCAAAAGGACTAATACAAAAACTGAAGTAATAAGACCTAGAATTACAAAACCTAAAATATAATAAAAGACAATACTTTCCTCTTTTTCACTTCCATATAAAATGATTGCGCCAAAGATAACAGGAAAGAACTTGAATGTATTTCGAAATAATTCAGACCAAACAATTTGGTCAAGAGCTCTCAAAACCTCCGTATTAAAAAGAGTCCAAACATTAAAAAATAAAAACAATATACTATAAGATGTTATTTTATATGAGCTTTCCGAACCAAAAAAAGAATTAATAAAAGTTGAATCAAAAAAAATAAAAAAAATAAGTCCTATTATTAAACAAAAAAGAAAACTTAGAATTGATATTTTATAATACAATTTTTTTAGTTCATAAAATCTTTCTTCGCTTTTCAATCTTCCTGCGAAATATAAAATAGAGATATCTGTGCCGAACAAACAAATACTTCCTGATACGAGTAAAAACATACGAGTAAACTCGTAATCGCCCACCACAGAAGAATCAAAATTTCGATTAAAAAAAATAGTAAAACCAAATAACGTCAATACACCAATTCCTCTTAAAAAAAGTGTGATTAAACCTTGTTTAATTTCCTTGTTTTTGATAATATTTTTGCTCTTTTCAAGCATTTGTAATTTTTGTCTTTTGGTATAGATTATTGTACTTCGCATACAAATATTTGATATAAGACAAAAACAAGTAGAAACCAATCAAAAAAAGTGGTAAAATAACTACCATTTTTTCATATATCTTTTGGTGTATTTTATTGTTAAAAGATGTATTAACAGGATAAATAGTAGATTTATACTCAATTAACTTAGTATTAATATCAACTAATTTTTTCATATAATAATCTTTCATCTCAATTACATTAGATAATTGATCATAACTATTAATATTCAAATCTTTACCAACAACAGAAACACTTCCATTTCCTAAATTTTCTAGAATCTTATTAATTTGTTCAATACTCTTTTCTGCTTGTTGTTTAGCATTAGTTTGATTTTTAATTGCGAAAGCAGACCTTTGTTTATAATATGGTTTAGAATTAATAGTATTTAATAAAAAATCAATGATTTTTTGAGAATTCACCGATGAATTTGTTTTCAACGTGATTAAATGATATTTATAATTCTTTTTAAACTCTTCATTTTTCAAAATTTTAGATAAATCTTGTCCATTTGATGTTAATACTTTAAAAATTTCCAAATTATCCTTATCTGTAAGAATACTATTTATATTTTCTATAGATTCTATTCTTAAATCTACAACATCATTCAAAAAGTCATATTTAGATTTGTTCGAATTTAAGTTCGATTTAAAATTTTCTACTTCTGCATAAAGTAAATCAACACTTTCAAAATTAGGAACAACAACAACTTCTGTTTTAAAATTATTTTTTGATTTTTTATCAAAATAAACCCCAAGAGATATACCTAAAATGAACAAGATAATTACTATTATTTTGTTTCGAATAATAAAGTTGATTAATCGTAGGATTAAAAAACCTATTGATAGAAAAAAACCTTTAATTTTCTTCGCTAAAAAAACCAAATCAATTTCTTGATTATTATTTTCTTGTTGAGTTTCCATAAAATAAATAAGTGTTGTTGTTATAACATTAAAGTTTAGAACGCATTTATTTAACTTTTCTTATATCTCTATCTTCATTTAATTTTTTACTTCATTCAACTAATTTATTCCGTAAATTTGTTCTCATATTTTAATCTAAATTATTTGAACTATGTTCCTCGAAAATACCTTTAATCATAACAAAAAAAGTGGATGGATAGAAGTCATCTGTGGCTCAATGTTTTCTGGTAAAACCGAAGAACTTATACGCCGTCTAAAACGTGCCGAATTTGCCAAACAACGTGTCGAAATCTTCAAACCTACGATAGATACGCGTTATGCGGACCGCGAAGTCGTTTCACACAATCAAAATTCTATTACATCAACGCCAGTTGAGTATTCTTCAGCAATTTTATTATTGGCTGATGATTGCGATGTGGTAGGGATTGATGAAGCACAATTTTTTGATGAAGGAATTGTAGACGTAGCCAATCAATTGGCAAACGAAGGCAAACGCGTTATTGTTGCTGGTTTGGATATGGATTTCAAAGGTCGTCCTTTTGGTCCAATGCCCAATTTAATGGCGACTGCCGAGTATGTAACAAAAGTGCATGCAATCTGCGTTCGTACAGGAAATTTAGCCAATTATTCGCACCGAAAAATTGACAGTGATCGTCTTGTAGAACTTGGCGAAGTACTAGAATATGAACCATTAAGCCGAGTTGCTTTCTGGGAAGAACATAACAAACATAAAGTTGAAAACTTATAATCTAAATCAAATTGCAAGTATCATCAACGGTACTTTGATTGGAAATGGAGACGAAATCATCAATCAAATTTTCTTTGATTCGCGCATGATTGTCAATCCAATTCACGGAATTTTCTTTGCTTTTCACGGAAACCAAAAAGACGGACATTTGTTTTTGCAAGATGCTTATCAAAGAGGAATTCGAAATTTTGTCGTAGAAAAAGCGTTGACAAATTTGCCTCATGCAAATTTTATCGAGGTTGAAAATCCGCTACTTGCTTTGCAAAATTGGGCAAAAATTCATCGCAAACAATTTCATTTTCCTGTGATCGGAATTACCGGTTCCAATGGAAAAACGATTGTCAAAGAGTGGTTGAATCAATTGTTATGGAAAAAATTCTCGATTGTTCGTAGTCCAAAAAGTTACAATTCTCAATTTGGAGCAGCACTTTCTGTTTTGCAAATGGAAGAGAAAAACGATTTGGGTATTTTCGAAGCTGGAATTTCGATGCCAAATGAAATGCAAAATCTCGAAGAAATTATTCAACCAACAATAGGTGTGTTGACAAAAATCGGAGAAGCGCATTTAGAGAATTTTAAAAATCAAGATGAATTGATTCAGGAAAAACTGAAACTATTTTCTCATGTTGATAAATTAGTTTTCAATATCGAAAACGAAAAAGTTCATCAAGCTATTCTTGAAAACGCTCATTTAGCAAAAACAGATAAATATACTTACGGTTACTCCAATTCTGCCACTGTACAGATCAAGCAAATACAAAGTAATCAGACTAATACGCAAATTTCTATTTTACATAATCAACAAGAATTCACCTATTCGATTCCTTTTATCGATGATGCTTCGATTAAAAATAGTTTAATTTGCTTAACGACTTTAATTAGTTTAAATATTGATTATAAACAACTTAAAAACGAATTTAGTCAACTTCTACCAATCGAAATGCGTTTGGAAATTAAAGAAGCGATTAATCATTCAATTTTAATTAATGATACATTCAATTCTGATCTAAATTCATTAAAAATTGGTCTAAATGTGTTAAATCAACAACCACGCGACAAAAAATCGTTGGTGTTGACGGATATTTTACAAAGTAACTTATCTGACCACGATTTATATCAACAAGCAGCCAATTTAGTCAACCCTTATCATTTTGATGAGATAGTTTTAATTGGAGAAAAAATTTCTCAGTTCAAACATTTATTTGAATCCTATGTTCGTTCATTCAATTCGACTGAAGAATTCTTAGAGCAGTTCCGTCATCAAAACGTCGACAACGAAGCTATTTTATTAAAAGGCGCTCGTCCGTTCAAATTAGAAAAAATTTCGAGTGAATTAGAAACACGTTCCAACGATTCTGTTCTTGAAATTAATTTGCAACACCTGATCGAAAATATAAATGTGTACCGCTCATTGCTAAAACCTACCACAAAATTGATGTGCATGGTAAAAGCGAATAGTTATGGAACAGGAAGTTTTGAGGTAGCAAATACCTTACAAAATAACGGTGTCGATTTCTTAGGCGTTGCGATTGCAGATGAAGGAAAAGAATTGCGCGAAGCTGGAATTACCATTCCAATTATCGTCATGAACCCGGAACAAAGTAGTTACTCTACTGTTATCGATTATCAATTGGAACCAGAGATCTATAGTTTACGTGTTTTGAAATTATTCATTCAGAAACTACAAGAAAAACAAATTTCTTCACCTTATCCAATTCACCTAAAAATGGAAACAGGTATGAATCGTCTTGGTTTTCACGAAGATGATTTCGAAGAATTAATTGCAATTCTAAAAGATAATTCACATGTTTATGTTCGCTCAATTTTCACGCATTTAGCAACTGCAGATATGCCAGAGGAAGAAGAATATGCGAAATATCAATTAGAACGTTTTGATAATAGTTATGCGGCAATTACAACTGCTTTAAACATAAAACCAATCAAACATGCGTTAAATTCTCCTGGAATTGTAGCGTATGGAGAACATCAATATGACATGGTTCGTTTAGGAATCGGAATGTATGGCTACTCTGAATATACCGATTTTATGGAGAAATATTTGAAACCTGTTGTGCGTTTCAAAACGGTAATTTCTCAGATTTCAGAGATTGAAAAAGGCGAAACTGTAAGCTATGGTCGTCGTTTTACAGCGGAGCGTCATACCAAAATTGCAACCTTGCCTGTTGGTTATGCAGACGGAATTCGTCGTTCACTTGGTTACGGAAAAGGAAAAGTAGGTATCAACGGGCATTTGGCTACAATTACCGGAACCATTTGTATGGATATGATGATGGTTGATGTTACCGATATTCCATGTAAAGAAGGTGACGAAGTGACTATTTTTGGAAACTCGCCAACTTTAGCTAACGTTACCGAATGGTTAGGAACAATTCCTTATGAAGTCTTAACTTCGGTTTCCCAACGTATAAAACGCGTTTATTACAAAGAATAATTTATTGAAAAGAGTTACTGAATAGTAGCTCTTTTTTTGTAATTTTAAAAAAAATAAATGGATAAAATAATTAGATTAATTGAAGAGTATAATAATTCTGACGATTCTCTGAACAATGAATTCGAATTAGAAATAACATCTGAACAGATTCTTTTTTATTTAAATGATTTTATCTTAAATGAGGATGATTATCCAACAGAAATTTATGATTCATATCCACTTTCTGTTTCACAAATAGAAAAACTAAAGCCTTTTCTAAAACTAAATAAAGCTTTTTCTCCCAACTTTTCGAAGTTTTCATATTATTTAAGTTGTTATGAAAATAATGTAGAATAGTTAAACAATTCTACAACTTAGATTCAAAATTGCTATCTTTATTCCTCAATTTAGATCAATTTATGCGCAGTCTTTTTGCTTTCATTTTCATTATTTCAACCATGACCTTTGCACAAGAAACAAAGAATGATTCAACGCGTCTAAAAGTGGGTGTTGTATTGAGTGGTGGTGGCGCAAAAGGCTATGCACATGTTGGCGCTTTGAAGAAGATTGAAGAAGCGGGAATCAAAATTGATTACATCGGAGGAACAAGTATGGGCGCGATTATCGGTGGATTATATGCCGCTGGATATACACCTGACGAACTCGAGAAAATCATGCATCAATTGGATATTTCTTCATTGATTACGCAAAATAAAGATCGTGCAGAGATTCCTTTTTTCGAGAAAGCATACAAAGAAAAATACATCTTAGAATTACCTTTTGATAAGTTCAAATTAACGATTCCAAATGCCATTTCAAAAGGTCAAGGTCCGCTTGATTTATTGACCTATTTATTGCGTCCAGTTCATGATATTGATGATTTCAATAAACTTCCAACGCCTTTTGTTTGTATTGGAACTGATCTCGAAACTGGAGAAGAAAAAGTCTTTCGTTCAGGATTTTTACCTCGCGTTATTTTGGCTTCGGGCGCTTATCCAACCATGTTAGATCCTGTCACAATTGATGGTAAAATATATGTTGATGGCGGTGTTGTCAACAATTTCCCCGTGAAAGAAGTGAAAGATATGGGTGCTGATATTATTATCGGTGTAGAATTGGGTGATGGTTTACAAAAACGTGATGATCTAAATTCTGCTATTGATATTTTGAGTCAAATTATGACGATGAGTATCGTTAAAAAAACAGATGAACAGAAAAAACTAGTCGATTTATTGATTAAACCGGAGCTAAAAGAATATACAGTTACAAGTTTTGATGAAGTAGATTCTATTTATAATCGCGGACTTGTTGCTTCAGAAAAAGTGTATGATCAACTTAAAGAAATTGCAAAAAAACAGCATGCTTCGAACAGAACTCGAAACGAAATCAAACTTGATGATTATGTTTTGGTCAAAGAAATCGAGGTTGAAGGATTGAAAAATTTCAACACAAATTATATCGAAGGTAAGCTAAGAATTCGTACTCCTGAAATTATAAAATATGATGATTTAAAAGCTGGAATTTCGAAACTATATGCTTCTGGAAACTTCAATAATATCACGTATAAAATCTCAGAAATTAACGATGAAGAAAATTTATTAACGTTAAAAGTTCAAGAAAATAAGACCAAACAATCTATCCGATTTGGATTACATTACGATGATTTATTTAAAACAGGATTACTTTTAAACTTCACTTCAAAGAATTTATTTGTCAAAAACTCGGTGCTTTCTGCTGATGTTGTGGTTGGTGATTATGCGCGATATAACATCAATTTTTTCATTGATAATGGATATCTTCCAAGTATCGGCTTCAACTCTTTTTCACATTATTTTGATAAAGAAATTGATCTAAGAAACTTCTTTGGCCAGGATAATATCTACAAAAAAGTAAATTATAACTTTAGAGAATACATCAATCAAATCTACATTCAATCGACTATCAAAGAAAAATTTGCTATTGGCGTTGGATTAGAGCATCAATACACAAAAGTTTTCACGAATAATTTTATTGCTTCTAATGAGGAATTTCCAGCAAAATCCGAAGGTTATTATTGGAAAGCGTATGGATATATCAAAGCAGATAATCGAAATAATGCAAATTTTGCGCGTAGTGGTTTAAAATTTGATGGAAGTTTCAAGTATTTATTTGATTCTAATGTAACTGGGTTTGAAAATAACTATTTGTTAGAATCAAGTTTAGAGGCAAATTTTCCGTTAAATAATTTCCTAAGTTACAGATTTACTGCTAACTTTGGAACCTTTTTCAACGATAATGTAACAATGCCTCAGAAGTTTTATATCGGAGGTTATGTTGAACAAGATTTTTTCAATTACACTAAGTTTTATGGGCTTCCCTTTGGCTCTGCAATTGGCGACAATCAATTGCTTTTTGGCTCTCATATTCAAGCTCGAATTTTGAAAAATCATTACACAAGTCTATTTATGAATATAGCAAATATCACAGATAGATTTGAGCAATTGAGTTTAACAGATTACAAATATCTTGGGTACGGCATTACCTATGGCTACGATAGTCCATTAGGTCCTTTAAATTTTATTTGGAGTTATTCGCCTTACACAAAAAAAGGATTATTTAATTTAAGTTTAGGTTACTGGTTTTAGAACAATGATAGAATTATTTTACGAAACAGATTTTGAGCTAAAAGATGCTCAAACTTGGATAGATTGGATCGTAGAGAGTATGAAGAATGAAAGGAAAACAATAGAAGATTTAAACTATATTTTCTGTGATGATGAATACTTACTTCAAATTAATCGACAATATTTAGAACACGATTATTACACAGATGTTATTGGTTTCGATAATTCTATTGAAGATAAATTGATGGGTGATATTTTTATTAGCGTCGAACGAATCAAAGATAATGCTGAGCAAAATAATGTTTCTTTTGAAAACGAATTAGCTCGCGTTGTTATCCATGGGATATTACATTTTGCTGGTTATATGGACAAAGAACCAGATGACAAAGAATTAATGACTGCTAAAGAAAATCAATATTTAGAAACGTTTAGTAGCTATCTAAATCAATAATGTTCCACGTGGAACATTTATTATTTTAACAAGAAAAATAAGTTTACAAATCAAATGATATTTCAATCAGAATATGATGTAATTGTAGTTGGTGGTGGTCACGCAGGTGCAGAAGCAACAGCGGCAGCAGCCAATTTAGGAGCAAAAACGCTTCTTGTGACAATGAACTTACAAACAATCGGACAAATGTCTTGTAATCCTGCTATGGGTGGAATTGCGAAAGGACAAATTGTTCGCGAGATTGACGCTTTAGGTGGATACTCTGGTATTATCACTGACAAAACAGCGATTCAATTCAAGATGTTGAATCAATCAAAAGGTCCAGCAATGTGGTCTCCACGTGCGCAATCAGACCGTATGCGTTTTGCAGAAGAATGGCGTTTATCTTTAGAGAGAACAGAGAATGTTGACTTCTTTCAAGATATGGTGAAAAATTTAATCATCGAAAATGGTAAAGTTTGCGGAGTAATTACAGCCATGGGAATGAAAATTCGTTCTAAGTCTGTTGTACTTACAAATGGTACTTTCTTGAATGGTTTAATTCATATTGGAGAAAAACAATTTGGAGGTGGACGCATGGGAGAATCTGCTGCTTTCGGAATTACGGAACAATTAGTTGATTTAGGTTTCGAAGCTGGACGAATGAAAACAGGTACTCCTCCACGTGTAGATGGTCGTTCTATCGATTATACGAAAATGGTGGAGCAACCAGGTGATGAAAATCCTTCAAAATTCTCATATACAAATACACAAAAATTAACAAAACAACGTTCTTGTTGGATTACTTATACGAATCAAGAAGTTCATGATTTATTGCGTGAAGGCTTTGATCGTTCTCCAATGTTTAACGGAACAATTAAATCGACAGGACCAAGATATTGTCCATCTATCGAAGATAAAATTAATCGTTTTGCAGACAAAGATCGTCATCAGATTTTTGCTGAACCGGAAGGTTGGCACACGATGGAATTCTACATAAATGGATTCTCAACATCTTTGCCAGATGATATTCAAGCAAGAGCTTTACGTTCTGTTCCTGGTTTTGAAAATGCAAAAATTTTACGTCCAGGTTACGCCATCGAATACGATTATTTTCCACCAACACAGTTAAAACATACGCTAGAAACTAAGTTAATTGATAACTTATATTGCGCTGGTCAAATTAACGGAACAACAGGTTATGAAGAAGCTGCTTCTCAAGGTTTGATGGCGGGTATAAATGCTGTGTTAAAAATTCAAGGAAAAGATCCATTTATCTTAAATCGTAACGAAGCTTATATAGGAGTTTTAATCGACGATTTGATAACAAAAGGTACAGAAGAACCTTATCGTATGTTTACGTCTCGTGCAGAATATCGTATCTTATTGAGACAAGATAATGCGGATGAACGTTTGACAAGAAAAAGTTTTGAACTAGGCTTAGCCTCAGAAGATCGTTTGAGAAGAATGGAAGAAAAATTTGACAAAGCTGAAAAGCTTGTTAATTATTTCGAAGAAAATTCAATCAAACCACAAGAGATAAATGATGTAATTGAAGAACGAGAAGGAACACCTTTAAAACAACCAAACAAAATGATTTCGGTTATTTCTCGTCCTGAATTAAAGCTTTCTGATTTCACAAAATTAGATCGAGTAAAAGAGTTTATTGAAACGAATGAATACGATCAAGAAGAATTAGAACAAACAGAAATTCAGATCAAATACAAAGGTTATATTAAGAAAGAACAACAGAATGCTGATAAATTGCATCGTTTGGAAAATCTAAAAATTCCGGCTGACATCGATTATCATGTCTTTGGTTCGATGTCGATAGAAGCTCGTCAAAAATTAACAAAAATAAAACCTGCAACGGTAGCACAAGCATCAAGAATTAGTGGTGTATCACCAGCAGATATTAGTGTATTATTAATTTACATGGGAAGATAATATGGAAAATGTTCCACGTGAAACATCTAAAGAAAATCCTTCAAAAGAAGGATTTTCTGGTATTAAGAAATTAGATTTAAAAGATTATTTTTTAACAGGAGAAAAATTCGAAATATACGAAGATTCAGAAACTGAAGTTTTGTATACTCTCCCCCAACCTATCGAAAATTTGGGAAAGTATTACGAAAGTAAAAATTACATTTCCCATACCGATGGAAAGAAATCTATTTTCGAACGTTTTTATCAAATGGCAAAATCAATCAATCTAAATAATAAATTAGAATTGATTAATAAAATTGGCAATGGTAAAAAGATTCTAGATTATGGTTGCGGCGTTGGAGATTTTTTAGAGCATCTACAAAAAAATGGTTACGATGTTTTGGGAATGGAGCCAAATGATTCGGCAAGACGAATTGCTCAATCAAAAGTAGGAATCGAAAAAGTTACTTCTACAGAATTAGAACAGAATACAGAAAAGTATGATGTGATTACCTTGTGGCATGTTTTAGAACACATTCCTAATCTTAAAGAAATAATTACAGAACTAAAGAAACATTTAACAAAAAGTGGTATCTTAGTAATAGCTGTTCCAAACCACCAATCGTATGATGCTAAATATTATGGTGAACATTGGGCAGCTTATGATGTACCTCGTCATTTATGGCATTTCACAGAAACCAGCATGCGAAAGTTATTTAGCAACTTTGGTATGAAAATTGAATCTATCCACCCGATGAAATTAGATTCATTTTATGTGAGTCTACTATCTGAAAAATATAAAGGTAATAAGTTAGGTTTTATCAATGCACTTAGAATTGGTTTGAAGTCTAATACTCAAGCTAAAAAAACAGGTCAATATTCTTCTTTAATCTATATTATTAAAGCTGAAAATTAAAATAAGCGTTTTTAAAGAATGATTATCTAATAAGATGTATTAGAAGTCGTTTTTTTTCTAAAACTTTATTAAATCTAATTTATAGAAGCCGTTTTTTAAGATTAATAATAGATAAAATAAATAGCTATGAAAAAAAGTATTTTATTATTTGGGATATGCGCTTCAGCATTTTTAACTTCTTGTGCATCTACAACCGTTGCAAAACAAGAAATACAAACAGGTAAAGAAGTGAGAGGTGCATGGACTTTGACAAATGTAGACTACCAAGGTTTAACAACAAACGAGGTACAAGGTAATGTAAAAGTTACTGATGCAGTTGCGAAAGTTTTTGACACAGCAAACCCAGAATGTTATGAAGGTTCTACATGGAACTTAGTTCAAAACAACAAAAAAGGAACATATACATTTAATAACGCTGGCGGAGATTGCCCTTCAGGAACAACAAATATTATTTGGGATTTACAACAAGATGGTTCTACAACTTACTTTATCTTCAAAGATGTTACAGGAATCAAAGCGAAACAAAATACAGCAGGATATAAAATGCGTGTAGATTATGTTGATGCAAATTCGATGAAATTGGTACAAGATATCAATGCAAATGGAAAAATTGCACAAGTGATTTATAACTTCGTACGTTAATCAACAATTTAAAAAACTTAGAAATTATGAAAAAAATAAATACTAAAATAGCTGCAATTGTATTAGGAGGATCATTTATTATGTCTTCTTGTACAGCTGTACAAAATGCAAACAATACACAAAAAGGTGCTGGTATTGGTGCTGTTGCTGGTGGTGTTATTGGAGGAATCTTAGGTAATAATATCGGTAAAGGTGGTAACACTGCTTTAGGTGCTGTAATTGGAGCTGCTGTAGGTGGAGCTGCTGGTGGTGTTATTGGTAACAATATGGATAAACAAGCGCAAAAAATTGAGCAAGTTTTACCAGGTGCAGAAGTCGTAAGAACTGAAGAAGGGATTAACTTAATTTTAGATGAAAACTCTAAAGTTACTTTTGATTATAACAAAGCTTCTTTAACTGCTGTTGCTAAATCTAACTTAGATAAATTAGTAGAAGTTTTCAACGAATATCCTGATACAGATTTATTAATTGTTGGCCATACTGATAACGTAGGTTCTCAAAATTATAACTTACCATTATCTCAAAAACGCGCACAGTCTGTAAAAGATTATTTAGTTTCTAAAGGTATTGCTTCTTCTCGTTTAACATCGAAAGGAAAAGGTTTAGAGGAACCAATTGCTGATAATACAACTGCAGAAGGACGTGCTCAAAACCGTCGTGTAGAGATTGCAATTACTGCAAACGCAAAAATGAAAGCGGACGCTGCTAAAGAAGCAAACGGACAATAATTCATTTCAATATAAAACAAGAAAAGCGTTCAGATTTTGAACGCTTTTTTTATGTTTAATACGTTTACGATTATTTAAAATTAACCACAAACCATTTATTATTAATCTTTTCTAAAGTCACTTGATATGTCTTAGAAGATTGGTCTTTTAAATTTGCATTCACTTCAACTAATGCAACTTTTTCGTCTGCATCTAACACTTTTGCATCATTAATTGTTGCTTGCTCTAAATTCTTAATTGATTCATCAGAAGAAAATTTTTGGAAAGTATTCCATTCACCACTTCTTGTCAACGCAAAAGCACCAGAATAATTTTTCTTTGATAAATTTGTCATAAAACGATTCGAAAGAGATTTTACCATTCCAGCTTCTTTACTTACATGTGCAGGCGTACTTTCAACCAAAAGAGAATCTACAACCTCAGCAGCACCAACTAAATTCAACGGAACTTTTACCGCTTTACGATTCGTTAAATATCGTTCAGAATTCGGAATTCGAACCAAAATATCTAATCGATCACTCTTAATTTTAGAAGCATCTAATGACGAATATTTAATATTAATTGTATTTTTTCTGTACAAATCATCCATAGAATTTGGATCAATTGTAGAACGAAATGTGTACACAATACTACCTGAATTAAACACTTCTATCGTTGCCGTTACAGCTTTATCCAACTGAATTTCCTCTCCTTGCGCATTGTAGAAAAAAGGAGAAATTGAGATTCCACTATCATCTTGTTTTAAACTAAAATCGAAACGTTGTACATTAGAAGTCGGTTCAGCAGGCGTTTCTACAGTTTCAATTGCACCTGATTTTGGAATTCCATTCACCAAAGGAACTTGATTTCTATTCCATGTAAATTTATTTTGTAACGCGACTTTTTCAGCAATATCAAAAACCTCATCTACTGTTTTTCCATCTAACAACGTACGCACAATTCCCCAACGCGATTCATTATCCATTGATTGACTTGTGTTATACTCGAAAATAATCTGTAAAGCTTCCTTAAATTTATCTTGTTGCATAACAGGCAAAGCCTTCGAAATTTTGTCTACCGTTTCACTAAAAGTTTGCGCAGATGTAGAATCAATTTCAATGTTATCATTTTTACAACTGATAATCATTAAAGCGAAAGAAGCAATGATGAATAAACGTTTCATATAGTATAGATTAATACGTTTTGAGTTAAAGTTTTATAAGCAGTAAATATACTAAATACTTGTGTTGATAATGGTATTTTTTTAACAAAAAAAAAGCAAATTCCATTTCTGAAATCTGCTCTATATATAAAACAACTAAAACTTGAAAAAAATTCTAAATATCCATAGGAACTTCGATTAACATCAAGCGAGAATCTTTTGCTACATTAAACGAAAACTCGTTTGTATCTTTAATCTCGATGACATCTCTTCGTCCTAATTTGTTTCCATCAAATTCAACTT
Organism: Empedobacter sp. UBA2044; assembly: GCF_002333005.1. Classification (NCBI taxonomy): domain Bacteria; kingdom Pseudomonadati; phylum Bacteroidota; class Flavobacteriia; order Flavobacteriales; family Weeksellaceae; genus Empedobacter; species Empedobacter sp. UBA2044. Next base: position 8,690 of record NZ_DDBA01000023.1, on the reverse strand, counting down.
CTCCTTCCACAACCATAAAGAAAACACCATTTCCTTCTTTTTGTACTTTGTATGTTTCTTGTTTATCTTCTGTATAATTTCCTAAAAAAATCCATGCATCTTGATGAATCCAAACTCCTTGATCATCTGCATTTGGAGAAAGAACTTGATATAATTCATTTTCTTTTGCTACTTCACGAACAGAAATTTGTTGATAACGAGGCTCAACATTCATTTTATTTGGAATAATCCAAATCTGAAAAAAATGTCCTTCTTGGTTTTCATAAGCATTCATTTCACTATGAAAAACTCCCGTACCAGCGCTCATTACTTGTACATCCCCAGACTCAATTACAGAACCAGTTCCCATTGAATCTTCGTGAGAAATTCCTCCTTTTGTAGGAATTGTAATAATCTCCATATTATCATGAGGATGTTTTCCAAATCCCATTCCTCCGGTAATTATATCATCATTTACGACACGCAAAGCTCCAAAATGAATACGAGCTGGATCGTAATAATTTGCAAAACTGTAAGAATGTTTAGAGTCTAACCACCCATGATTTCCTCCACCTCTTGATTCTGATTTAAATATTTGGTAATTCATAGTAATTTATTTTTATACAAATTTAGGGTGCAAAAAAAACTTATCTATTGACATGTGATAAGTTATCAATTAACACACCTAGAAGATGAATAAAACTTTTTTTAAATTATTAACAAAATGTTAAAAATAATTTATATTTTAGCATTCAGTTAACACATGAGACATATATATGCTATCAATTTCAGGCGAATCAACATTTAATGTTATACTTTGGATTCTACTCCAAATCGTTCTTGTTATTATAGTAGCAGTTATTTTGTATAAAGTTTACAAAAAACTTACAAAATGAAAAAAGGTTCCGAAGTTTCGGAACCTTTTTAGTTTATATCAATTAATCATTACTGATTATTCTTCCAATCAATTATTTTATCACGAATAAACTCTGCTAATTTCACTTTACTTTGATGCGTCCAACCTGCAATATGTGGCGCCAAAACAACATTATCCGCTTGGATTAAATACTGAAATTCTTCTGGTAAATCAGATGCAACTAATTTCTCAAAACTCGATTTTTCAAATTCTAAAACATCTAAAGCTACTCCTAAAATTTTTCCTGTTTTCATTGCTTCAACCAAATCTTTTGTCACAACAGATTTACCACGCGCTGTATTCACAAAATAAAATGTTTTTTTAAAGTTAGAAATAAATTCTGCATTAATCATTTGCATCGTTTCTGGTGTTTGCGGCGTATGTAAACTTACAACATCAGCTTGTTCAAAAATTTCTTCTAACGAAACTTGCTTCGCAAATTCATTTCCTTTATTTGGCAAAATATCATAACAAATCACATTAACTTCAAAACCCTGCAAACGTCTCGCAAAAGCATTTCCCATATTTCCATAACCAATAATTCCAACCGTTTTTCCCTTCAATTCATCACCACGATTTTCTTCACGTTTCCAAATTCCATTACGAACTTCGTTATCAGCTCTGCGCAAATGATGCATCAACATCAACAACATACCAATCGCATGTTCACCAACAGAATCTCGGTTTCCTTCGGGAGAATTGAATAAAACAATGTTATGATCAGCTGCAAACTCTTCGTCAATATTCTCCAAGCCTGCCCCTACTCTACCGATAAACTTTAAATTCGTTGCTTTTGCTAAAAAATCTTTATCAATTGGAAATCTACTCCTTACAATCATTCCATCATATTCATTAATCTTTTGTTCGATGATCTCTTTGGGTGAATTGTAATCTTCATCAACAATAAAACCAGCTTCGCGAAGTCCATTATTCAAACATTCATGATTAGAATCGATTGCTAAAATTTTATAAGGCTTATTCATTGCAAAAATTTTATTCAAAGTTACAACGAATGCAAGTATTATTATAAAATTGAAGATAAAAATGGTTACAAACAAATCGTTTACAACTCAGTTAATAACATTTTAATTTATTGAAAATGTATGATTTATATTGTTAATTAAATAATAATTGAAGTTTAAAAAATGATTTTTAAACCATTTGGTATGACCTTAACTTTTACTTGAAGTGAATCGGTATTATGAATCTCTCCATCAAGTTGATACGTAATCGGATTATTATCTAAACTTTCAATCTTGAATTTTTTCACTTTTCGATACTTTGCTTTGTCTAATAAATCAATTTTCTTGGCTAAAACCAATACCGAAAAATAAAATTGTTCGAAAACATCTAAATCTTCAATCATCAATAAATCCAATTCTCCATCAGACAAATCAGCTTTCGGTGTAAAAGAGATTCCATAACCAGCAATGTTAGAATTAGAGCAGAATAGATAATAAAAATTTTTTTCAATAATTACATCATCAATATAAAGGCGAAACAATTTAGATTTATAATTCAACAACGTTTTCACAGATGCATCAACATAACCAGTAATCGTACGTTTTTGATTTTCTTCATATGTTTTGATAACTTCTGCGTCAATCCCAAAACCTAAATTGCTAAAAAAATAGTTATCCTCTACTCTACCAACATCAATCGTATGAACAATATGGTTTTTGATAATTTCGATTGCCTTGTTAATATCTTTCGGAATATTAAGATTTGTAGCCAAACCATTTCCAGATCCGGCAGGAATTATTCCCAACGGAATATTTTTTTTCACCAAAGCACTCGCCACTTCATTGATTGTCCCATCACCACCGCACGCAACAATAACATCTGAATTTTCTGCAATCGCCTCCTTCACCAATTCTTTTGCATGAAATTGATAAACGGTTTCTTTCAAAACGATTTCGTCTGAAGAATCAAATTTTGATTGTAAAAAATCGAGCGAAATATCGTGTTTTGCGTTTCCAGAATTAGGATTAACAATGAAAGTGTACTTCATTTTTTGGGAATTGAAATTTATCAAAACACAAAAATAAGAAATCTAAAAGAATCAAGCTATTTAACGTCTTTTTTTGAGGAAAAACTATCAAAAACTTTCTAACTTTGTCATATGAAAATTAAAGAAATTCAAAACGAAATAGTAGATGAATTCTCATTTTTTGACGATTGGGAACAACGCTACGAATATTTGATCGAGTTAGGAAAAAGCTTAAATACTTTGCCTGAAGAAGCAAAAACAGATGATAAAATCATAAAAGGTTGTCAATCTTCTGTTTGGTTAGATGCAGAATTGGATGGTAATACAATCGAATTTAAAGCTGATTCTAATGCTATTTTACCAAAAGGAATTGCCGCATTATTGGTGAGAATGTATAATCATCAAACGCCAAAAGATATTTTAGAATCGGATACAGATTTTATCAACGAAATTGGTTTATCAGAATTTTTATCACCAACTCGTGCAAATGGATTATTAGCGATGATAAAACAATTCAAATTTTATGCGATTGCATTTCAATCAAAACAAAATAATAGTTAGACACATCATCTAATCAACCTTATAAAATAATGAACGACTTTTTAGGCCAAGCATTTATTTTTCTATTTTCCGCTGTAATCTGCGTTCCTATTTCCAAAAAATTAGGAATGGGTTCGGTTTTGGGATATTTAATTGCCGGTGTTTTAATTGGACCTTATGTGCTAAAATTTGTTGGCAATGACGGTACAGACATTATGCACGCCACTGAATTTGGTGTAGTTATGATGCTTTTTTTGGTCGGATTAGAACTTGATCCAAAGGAATTCTGGAAGATGAAAAATAAAATCATCAACCTTGGTGGAATGCAAGTTTTGGGAACAATAATTATTGCAACTTTAGTCGGAATATTTGCCTTGAAAATGGATTTTTCTTTGGCTCTCTCTATAGCTTTTGCAATAACCATGTCTTCAACAGCCATTATTATGCAAACGCTTAGCGAAAAAGGATTGACCAAAACAAACATAGGTAAATCAACTTTTTCAGTTTTGTTGTTTCAAGATATTATGGTAATTCCAATCTTAGCAATTATTCCACTTTTAGTTGGAGATTCCTTGATTCAGTCCATTGGAGATGATTCTAAAAGTTTGTTAGTTGGTGGACCAGCGTTCATGAAAACCTTGGTTATTCTTGGTGCAATTACATTTATTTATGTGATTGCAAAATACATTATTACACCTTATTTCAAGTATGTTGGACAATTACAAGTTCGAGAAATTTACACCGCTTCTGCCCTACTTTTAGTCATTGGAGTTTCAATTTTGATGCAAAAAGTTGGAATTTCTCCTGCCTTGGGAGCATTTATTGCTGGTGTTGTTTTGGCGAATAACGAATATAAACATCAATTAGAAAGTGACATTGAGCCATTCAAATCATTATTATTAGGAATCTTTTTTATTGCGGTTGGATCAACGATTAACTTCAAATTAATTGCAGATAAACCTTTTATGATTCTTGGATTAACATTTGGAATAATGTTAATAAAATCATTGGTTTTATGGTTTATTGGAATCAAACATAAATTTGATTTTGATCAGAAATGGTTGTTCATTTTGCTTTTATCACAAGTCGGAGAATTTGCTTTCGTTATCTTATCATTGACTCGAAATTTAGATATTCTAAACAAAGAATGGTACGATTTGATGTTAGCTACAACAGCGATAACAATGGTAATAACACCATTACTTTTAGTCTTAAATGAAAAATTAATTCTAAAATATTTTGGTGTAAAAACAAAAGTAAAAACAATCATTGAAAACGATAAAATAAATCCACATTCAGCAGAAGGTGAAATAATTATTGCTGGTTTTGGTGATTTTGGAAACACAATTAGTCGTGTCTTGAAAAGCACTGGAATAAAATCGATTGTTTTGGATAATGATAGCGAGCGTGTAGAGAAAATGCGCAAGCAGGGTTTTAATGTTTTCTATGGTGATGCAACAAATGTTAACTTACTAAAATCGGCTGGTGCTGAACATGCAAAATATTTTGTAGCTGCTTTGGATCCGCCAGAAATTAATCAAAAATTAGTTTATATTGTTCGTAAAAACTTTCCGAATTTAGAAATTATTGTTCGTGCAAAAAATCGTAGTTATGCGTATAATTATTTGAAAGATGGTATAGACGAAGTTTATCGAGAAAACTTTTTCTCATCTGTTTACGTTGGTAGACAAATCCTTATAAAATATGGTTTTTCACCTGAAGAAGCGTCTAAAATTGGGGAAATTTTCATAAAAAGTGACCGAAAATCGTTGCGTAAAATTGCAAAACATGCCGAAAATTCTGATCAATATTTTCAAGCATCTAAGGAAGAGTTTGAAAAGCAAATGAAAATGGTTGCAAAAGAAATTAACAATAGGAATAATGGAGAAAACGAATCATAAAAAACTATTAGTTTTACGTTTTTCTGCTTTGGGGGATGTTACAATGATTGCTCCTGTTTTACAAGAGTTTATTGAACAAAATCCTAACATCGAAGTTTATGTTGCTTCGCGCCCTTTTATGGGAAATATTTTCAAGCAATTTCCTCAAATCAAATTTATTTCGGTTGATTTGAACAAAGACTACAAAAGCTTTTTTAGCTTGTTCAAATTATACAAAGAATTAAAACAATATAATTTTGATTATGTAGCTGATTTTCACAACGTAATCCGATCAAAAGTCATTACAACTCTATTCAAACTTAACGGAACAGAAACGGCTACTTTAGATAAAGGTCGTGAGGAGAAAAAAGCTTTAGTCAATCAAAAAAATCGCGTTTTTAAGCAATTAAAATTAACAACTGAGCGCTATGCTGATGTTTTGCGTCAATTTAGTTTTAACGTCAATTTAAAGCATAAAATCGAACCAAAATCGATTAAAGAATCTAAATCAATTGGAATTGCGCCTTTTGCAGCCTTTACAAGTAAAATGTATCCCATCGAAAAGATGAAAATCGTTGCGAAGAAATTAGCTGAAAATGGGTACAAAATTTATTTATTTGGCGGTGGAAAAATTGAAATTGATGAATTAAAAACGTGGGAAAGTTTTAATCCTAACATCAAATCTTTAGCTGGAACAATCTCTTTTGAAGAAGAATTACAAGCAATTGCTAAATTAGAAGTAATGATTTCTATGGATAGCGCAAACATGCATTTAGCTTCGTTGATGGGAACACGCACAATTTCTATTTGGGGTGGAACGCATCCATTTGCTGGATTTTTAGGTTATGGTCAATCTATGAATGATGTGATACAAGACGAAACGATGAAAATTCGTCCAACTTCTATCTTTGGAAAAGATCCAAAAAAGTTTCAAAATTATGATTATTTTCAAAATTTGAGTGCCGAAGATATTTATGAACAAATCGTCGATAAATTAGAAAAATAATACTTTTAAAAGCATCATATCGATGCTTTTCCTATTTTTATAAGAAATTATAATCACATGAAGTATACATTTCTTATTCTTGCCTTATTCTCAAATTTTTTATTTGCTCAAGAACCGAAAGTTATTTTGGTTACGCTGGATGGTGTTCGTTGGAAAGAAGTTTTCCGAGGAGTTGAAAAATCAATTTTAAATGATAAAAAATACAACTCACTTATTGTTCAAACTAATGAAAAATATTGGACAGAAGATTCTATAAAACGTCGCGAATTATTGATGCCATTTACGTGGAAAACGATTAAAGACAAAGGAGTTATTTTAGGAAATCGTGATGAACAAAACTTTGTTACTTTGACCAACAAAAGATTATGGTCTTATCCTGGATACAACGAAATTATTACAGGAAAAGCTGATGATGAGCGAATTAAAAATAACAAAGATATTCCGAATCCTAATGTTTCAGTTTTTGAAATTGCAAATCAACAAAAGAATTTAAACAATAAGGTAATGGCTTTTGGAAGCTGGAGAATGTATACAAATATTTTCAATCAAGAACGTTCTAAATTGTTTGTAAATGCTGGATATCAAGATAGTTTTAATCAAAACAAATCTGAACGAGAATTGCTTATCGAACGTTTTCAATTAGAAACACCAAAACAATGGTGGGCAACTAGATTTGATATTTTTACGCACGAATTTGCGTTAGAAGCGATGAAAAATCAAAAGCCAAAATTACTTTTTATTGGTTATGGAGAAGCTGATGATTACGGACATGATGAAGATTACGATCAATATATTACTTCAATAAATCGCAATGATAGAATGATTGAGGAATTATGGAATTATGTACAAAGCGATCCATTCTATAAAGATCAAACAACTATTATTGTAACAACTGATCACGGACGTGGAAATGGAAGACAATGGCCAGAACATTATGATGAAATTCCTGGATCAGACGAAGGTTTTATTTTGATGATTGGAAATGGGATTAATCCTAAAAAATTCAAACAGAAACAAACTTATCTCAATCAAATTGCCTCTACAATTGCTGATTTGATGAAAGTAAAAACATGGAATTATAAGGATTCTGGGAAGTCGTTATTGAAGTAAGATTTGTCTGCTTTGGATATGCAGTTTAAAACGATAAAATATGCCTTTCAGAGCATTCCTAACTGTAAAATTATTTATTCAAAACGGCACTACTTTAGAATCAATAATTTAACCCATTTCAAAAAGGTGTATAATATTAATTATGTTAAGTTATTCAGAAGTGATTGATATTTTTAAACTCTGAAGAGCCTTTTTTTCTTTTACAAATTCTTCCATTGTAATGTACTTTTTTCTGTGTCATCAAGAGTGAAAAATAAATAATTTTACTATTTCTAATCTCTAAGTTTTCATACTATATTTTTATACCATTGATAATTGTAAAAATTAATAGTAATTTTTATACAAGTTTAATAAGATAACATACATATTATATTAAAAAAAATAAACAAATTTGCTGATCCTAATAATATATTTATTCAAATATACTTTTATATTAGTCTTCTATAATTAAATCAGAATTTATGAAAACAACACTTTCAATAATATATCTTTTATTTTTTACTACAATTTTCTGTCAAGAAAAATTAAAAATTGAATATGAATTCAGAAATGAGTTTGATTTTGAAAAAACTACAAATCAAATAAGTAGAGAAATATATAAAAATAGTAACGACAATAGGCTATATTTTGAGTTGATTACTTCTAAAAACGAATCTACTTTTAATAAAATTGATCGAGTAGACAATTCGCAAAATAAAAGTGGAACATCAATAAGTTTTGTGAGCGGACCAGGAGGATTTTATTATAAAAATCTGAAAGAGAAGTATTCCCTTTCAGAAATAAATTATAATAACAAGAATCTACTTATTTATGATTCTATTAAACAAATGAAATGGATTATTAAAAAAGAATATACAAAAATTTTAGGATTCGATGTAAAGAAAGCTACCCTTCAAGAGTCAGAAAATACATTTATTGAAGCTTGGTATGCGCCTAAGCTTGAATTTAAAAATGGTCCAACAAATTATGATGGTTTACCTGGAGTCATTTTAAAATTAACTATGATTAATAAAGATGGGAGTCAAGAAAATAAACAAATTTATTCAGCAATAAAAGTCAATGTGAGTGATAGATTTAAAATCTCTAAACCAACAAAGGGAAAACAGTTAAATCAAAATGATTTTGAAAAAATGATTCAAGAAGACAATATAGATTTTAATGAAACATTTTTACAAAAATAAAAAGGGTTAGACTATAAAAAAATAAAACCTAATCAAAGTCTATTTTTATACTTACACACTTTAAGAGAGACACTGTCCAAAATTTTGT
>NZ_DDBA01000038.1:0-6799 GCF_002333005.1 Empedobacter sp. UBA2044 | reverse complement strand
CTTTAATCGAAATATTAATAAGCTAAAAACTCAAATTATTTAAAATGCACAACGGGTTAGTATACTTTGTTTCTTTTATTATTCTTACTTTTTAAATATAAAATAAATGGAGTTAGTATTCCTGATATAATTGAAATTGGAAATATCCAAAATGGAAGTAAAATCCATAAAAAATAATATTCTAAAGTTTTATAAAAATTGAAAAAAGTAAAACCTTTTAAGTTTTGATTTTCAAAGATTTCATTTAATGATATGAAAAATAGTAAAAATGAAAATAACCAAAATATAAAACTATAAGTCTTTAAATATTTTATTTTACCTATTTTCTTGTTCATGAAAAAAATAGGTGAAATTGAAAAAATAAATATAATTGGAATGATGATGTAACCGATATATTTTTGAAAATCCATTATTAATAAGAATTAATTTATCCTAATATTAATTTTGAATAGTTTTAAAACTTAAAATTAATCTTTCCATTCAAGAAACGTCCTGTCAAATAATTTGGCATTGTGTAAACTGCACTCGAATTTACGTCGCGAATCCATGAATTACTGATTTCGTTTTTAATATCAAACACATTGAAAACATCTACACCAATCGAAATTTCTTTGAAATTACTCCAGAATGTTCCTTTTGATGGTTTCAATTCTTTTTGATTGATCAATTCTTTCACAAAACCAATGTCAACACGTTTGTAATCTGTCAACGTTGTTTGGTATTGGTAAGGATCTGCAAATTGTGGTGCTCCGTTTGGTAAACCAGAAGCATAAATCAAATTTACATTCACTTTGAAAGATGGTAAAAACTCCATATAATCTTGGAAAAATGCAGATAATTTGAAACGAGGATCTGTTGGTAATGGAATATTTCCTCTGTCATCAATATTTTGATAAGCTCGCGCATACGAAGCCGAGAACCAAGAATCTATACCAGGAACAAACTGCCCAAATAAACGCATATCAAGTCCATACGCATAACCTTTGGAGTTGTTATCTGCCGTATAACGAATTCTCACATTGTCTACATAATACGGATTCAAATCATTTAAGATTTTGTAATAAACCTCAGTTGTTAATTTGAACGGACGATCCATCCATTTGAATTCGTAATCGTTTCCAAATATAAAATGAATTGATTGTTGCGATTTTACTTTGTTATTCAAAGAACCATCTAAACGACGAATTTCGCGATAGAAGGGAGGTTGATAATAAATACCTGTCGAAAAACGGAACAACATATCGCTTTCCCAATCTGGTTTAACAGCGATTTGAGCACGAGGCGAAACAGTTGTTTCTTCGTTAAAATCCCAATAAGCTGCACGTACACCAGCGTTGAACATTACTTTCGCATCATTCCACATAAATTTGCTTGTATATTGTGCGTAACCTGAAATACGATTGGTTTTTAAATTATTTTTAGAATTCACATAATAACTTAAATTCAAACCATTTCCTGGATTTGGATTCACAACATATCCTGTCGAATCGATTGCTTGCCATTCACCTAATAAATCACGAATATCTTCTTGTTGAAATTTTGCACCCCACTCAATATCATTGTTTCCATTGATTTTATATTTTCCTTTGTGTTGAATTCCAGCAACCAACGCATCAAAATTATTTCGTGCATGATCGATTTGCGAACCAACATCATTCGTAGAAGTAGCATGGCCTTTTTCGTCTACTTCGGAAATGAAATAAGAACCTTGAATATCAAAATATTCGCGCTCTTTCGAATGATAAGCAAAAAGGTCTAACCCTAAATCTACTTTAGAATTTGGTTGATATGTAAATGATAAACTTCCTGTTTCTGTCGCAAATTTATCATCCTCTTTTCCGTCATAAAAAACAGTTAGCAACAACGGAGTATCCATTGTGTTGATGTACGTATCACGTTTTACAGGAAACATTTCGTAGCGCGAACGTGACATTGTCCCCAAAAATGCAACATTCCATTTATCATTTAATTTATAATTGATATTGGCTTGTACATCGTAATATTCGGGATTGAAATTGGTATCACCTTTTAAGGTATTCAACACTAAATTTCTGTTTTGATAGCGCGCTCCAACAATTGCCGAAAGTTTTTTGTCTTTAGAACCTCCGCCTAATGTCAAACTTCCGCCCATTAAACTTGCTTCTAATTGTCCTTCAAATTTTGTTGGGCGTTTGTAGGTAACATCTAAAACAGAAGACATTTTGTCGCCGTATTTTGCTTCCCAACCACCAGCAGAAAAGTTGATAAATTGCGTCATCGCAGGATTTACAAAACCTAAACCTTCTTGTTCGCCAGAACGAATCAATTGAGGTTTATAAACTTCGATTCCGTTAACGTAAATTAAATTTTCGTCATAATTTCCTCCGCGAACCATATATTGCGAACTTAATTCTGTATTCGAATTTACGAAAGGCAATGTTTTCAATAAATCGGCAACTCCGCCAGTCAAACTTGGTCCTTGTTGCATTTGCGCAGCACTCAAAACGGTACTTTGCAAAGGTTTATTTTTATTGGATTGAAAAGAAATAGTTGCTTCACCTAATTCGATTGCATTGGTTTGATCAGGAACTAATTGAACAAAAATCTCTTTCTTGTTTTTATCTTTTAGCGTAAAAGTTTGTGCAAACGAATGATAACCATTGTTGTTAAAAGTTACGGTAACGGAAGAATTTGATGGAATATCAATTTTGAAATTACCATTTTGATCTGTAAAATAAGATTGATCGTTGACAATAATCTCAGCTTCACTAATTGGAATTCTATTTTCGTCGACAACTTTACCATTAATTTGCGCAGTTTGAGCAAATAAAATTCCACCCAAAAGAGATAAACTTATGGTACTAAGAAATCTTTTTGAATGTTGTAGAGTATGTTGCTGTGTTGTTTTTTTCATCTTTCACGTTTAATTCTAATTGATGGTTGCCAACCGAAATCTGTTCTTTGTTCAAATTAATTGATAATCGTTTAATTTTTTGATCATATTCGGCTAAAACCCACTTACCATCGATATAAGCTTTATAATCTTTTATCCCAGATTGTGCATCATCAATTGTAAATTTGATAATAGCATTAGCTTGAGTAAATTGACTATCTGATTTGATATTTAACGGAGTAATTGTCGGTTTAGTATTGTCAATTAAAATAGAAAAAACACCAAAATCTTTTGGATTTGCAACAAGCTTTCCATTTTTGAGCTCTGTTGTTAAATAATCTTTTTTCCAAGCACCTCTTTTTTGATATTCGCGTACAATAACAGCTTTGTCCAATTGCGCTGTTGGAATGTCAGTAGTCGGTTCTATTGCTAACGTGTAAGTTTGATGAACTGGTATATAATAATCGCCCACCCAATGTTTACCATTCGAGAATTTATAAGCTAAATCAAAATCTTCATAAAAAATATTTTTAGGGAAAAATATTTCGATTCCATCAGATTTGAAATGATTTTCTTTGTTCCACAACATTGGATTTGTTTCAGTAAGTTTTGCAGAATCTACAAATGCTTTTCCATTAACTGTAAAAGATTGCGAAGATAAATTTCCTGCATAATCAGAAACGTCAATTTTTACTTTGTACGATTTTCCTTCTTCAAGCTCTAAAATTCCATTGTTTTTTAGATTTGAATACATTCTGACAGGATTCCCATCTTTCACAAATCCTTGATACACCCAACTATTATTTTTCTGAATATCGCCATAATCGCAAACTGTATTTATAGCTCGAGCTTCATCAAACGAAAAACGATTAGAAGTAAACGTATAAATCGGTTCATCATTCACATAAATATTAATTTGATGAACTCCATTGTTATTTTCTGCTCCATTGTGTTTGTCATAGGCTTTTACACCAAAACCTATTGCGCCAGAGGCAGAAATTGTACCTCCATTTACCACAACAACACGATTGGTTTTTTGATTCACATCGCCATAAATTGGATAAGCATATAGGCCTAAAATAGATGGTTTTCGAGTATCAGGTAAATCAAAACCGAAGTAAAAAGGATTAATTGGTTCTTCTGTTTTGGTATCACGAATTTCGAAATGTAAATGTGGACCTCCAGAACCTCCAGAATTTCCAGAAAGAGCAATCAAATCGCCCATTTTTACAGGAAGTTCGTTTGGTTTTGGATGCAATTCTATCTTAAACGTTTCGTTTGCATATTGTTGTTTGCGCACATATTCTTGCAATTCGGGCGTAAATTCTCTCAAATGGGCATAAACAGAAGTATATCCGTTTGGGTGATCGATATAAAGTGCATTTCCATAACCTGTTGGCGAAATATTAATGCGAGAAATGTAACCGTCTCCAACCGCTTTTACTTTCAGACCTTCTCGTTGTTGAGTTTTGATATCAAGCCCAGCGTGGAAATGATTGGCACGTAATTCTCCAAAATTACCAGCTAAATAATTGGTAATTTCTAAAGGATTTTGGAAGATGTTTTTTGGATATGTTTCAGATTTTGGTTGTTCTGATCGTTGTCCAAAAACAACAGAACTTAGTAATAAGTTTAGGAAAATTGGCTTAATCACTTTCATTTTTTCTTTTCAATAATTAACAAATCAGTTAAAAGTAAATTAAATCTTTTACAAACCTCCTTAATCTTTTGAATTTCTGAAAATTATTTGGAGATAAATTTTTGTAAAATAAAATTAAATAAATGATTATCAATATTTTGTATTTGTAAAATAATAAACAAGTAAAAGAAAAGGATTTTAGTGAATGATTGAGAAATGATGAAAGTAATTTTAAAATCAAACATAAAAAACATCATCATGAGAAAAATTATTTTAGCACTTTTTATAGTTGCTTCTATCGTAAGTTGTAATGAATACAAAGGTTCAGAAAGTAATGCAGAATTGGCTGCTGATGCAAAGAAGAAGTTGCGGTTTCTAATGCTGCAAATTTAGAAGTAGAAGGGAAGGTTTTTAAATCGAATGCGTTGATCGAAATGAAAGTAAAAGATGCGATGAAAGATGCGGTTCAAATCGAAGAAAATGCGATTTCGTTGAATGGATTTGTTTTGAATAGTGAAATGATTAATCAAATTTTAGATTCGGATATAGTTGAATTATCCGAAAACATAATATGACAATACTATTTTTCTCTAAATTGCCTATTTATAAGGTTTTATAGAATGTTAAAGTTTCAATTTAAAGTACTCTAACGCATTGAAATCCTTGATTTGTTGTACCAATTGTTGTACCTTAGAATCACGTTACATTCGTTTGCATCAGCAAGTTACAAAAATATTTCACTTGTTTGCATTCGTTTAGAAAAGTAGATTTTTAACCAATAATACAATTTCCAATGGCTTCAATCAAATTAGTACTTCGCACCAACCAAGAAGATAAAACAGGGCACAGTCCATTGTATATCCGGTTAATCAAGGATCGTAAAACAAAATTTATAGCAACTGGAGTAAAGTTGAAAGAAAACGAATGGGATGATGTCAAACAAAAAGTAAAACGCAATTATCCCAATTCAACGAGAATGAATGCTTTCTTATCTCAAAAGATTGCAGATGCAGAAGCAATGGTTGCTGATAACGAGCGAAAGCGTGGAAATATCTCCGCTAAGCGATTAAAAGAAGCGATCAAAGGAAAAGATATTAAGAATTTCTTTGAATATGCTTACGAGCGTTGTGAACGTATCAGAGGGAATGTATCACCTCAAACCTATAAAGCTTATAAAATGAATATTCAAAAGTTCGAGAAGTTTTTAGGTACAAACGAAATCTACTTTGAAGATATCACAGTAACAGTTTTAAATGATTATGTCAATTTTATGAGCAATCGTTTAAAGAATGGTTCTACAACTATGCATTATGCTTTAAATATTCTGGCGATAATGTTTAAAGATGCCATTCGTGAAGAAGTCATCACTTTAAATACTTATCCATTTGCGAGTGTAAGAATCAAAAAAGACAAGAGTACAAGACTGTTTTTAAACAAAGAACAAATAGAGCAGCTAAAAAATCACAAGAGTTCATCTGGTCAAACAGATACGTATTTCCGTGATATGTTTATTTTCAGTTGTTATGCGGGTGGATTACGTTTTGGTGATGTCGTTACCTTACAATGGAAAAACTATGATGAAAACGAACAACGTATCAGATTAAACATTCGTAAAACGAAACGTTCACATCAATTCAAAGTAGGTCAATCGGCTTTAGAGATTTTAAACAAATACAAGAAAGAAACTTCCGAATCAGATGATTTTATTTTTCCAATCATTTCAGAAGCAAATTTCTTCGAACAATCCAACGAATACCAACTAAAAGTAATAGCTGCCAAAAATACTTTATGTGGTCAGAAATTGCGTAGAATCGGTAAAGAATTAGAATTTCCATTCTCGTTATCATTCCATTTAAGCCGACATACATTTGCAACCCAAGCTTTAGCTAACGGAATGCGTATTGAGTACGTTTCAAAATTGTTAGATCACTCAGATATTGGAACAACTCAAATCTATGCAAAAATCGTAAACGACGAATTAGATAAAGCAGTAGAGCAATATATCGAATAAGGAAGTTTTAAATATCTTTAGCGACACCTTTTGTCTTTTTTAAAGTTTTAATTTACATCAAATTACACTATAAAAGGTTAATTGCTAAAACTTAATTTATGATGAAGTATTTGATAAAAGAAACTGTACAATTCAAAGAGTTTACACAAGTTGCTTTACATAACGTAAAGTCAGAAGAATTTGATATTATAGAGGTTCAACCTCTTACAAATGACGGGTATTGTCAAGCATTAATTGACAAAATATTTGAGATTTCTCATTCTGATTTCTATGACAA